>NZ_MRBY01000056.1 GCF_001904615.1 [Limnothrix rosea] IAM M-220 | reverse complement strand
CTCCCATTCACCGCGTCGTACTTCCGAGCATGCTTAAGCAAAACTCACGTTATTCAAAGGGCGATCGAGGTTTCAACGAGCCATGGATCTAGGTCAAATTTCTCACAACTCAGCCACCCTAATCGATGCAGACTCGGCTCCCCTTAAAAGTATCTATACTTTCCTTAAACTTTTTTATTTCGAAAGATAAAGATGAATATCTCAAAAGTTATAGAAATGAGAATAAAAACTTACGTCTTTTGATGTACTTAAGTATCTAAGAAAAATACTTTTAATCGCCTAAATTATGGATTTTCTCTAGGTCTAGTGGCCAACTTTAGTACAGCTTTTTAAATTCTCAAACCATTGTGCTGCAATGTGAAAAGCCATTTCGAAATGAAATGGCTTTGTCAATAAAATAGGTTTTAAATGGTTTCTTATAGTGGGATCTATATAAAAGAGGTGATCCCTTGTTATATTTCGTGATTATGATTATGCCTGACATAGAAGCAAAACTAGTGTTTTGTAATCTTTTTTTTATATTTAGGATAACTTTTTTTTATTACTTTTTGTAAAGTTATGTTTCATGCCATCAAGGGAAGCGCCAAGGAGTTTTGAGAGCCACACTTCGGCATTGTGAATTGGATATTTTTTGTTGGCTTTGAGGGGATCTACCATTGGCTCAACCAAGATAGTGAATAATCCTAGGCGGTTGCCTGCGAGTACGTCGGTAAAGAGGCGATCGCCAACCATGGCCACTTGCTGAGGGCGTAGATCCATTGCATCCATCGCCTTACGGAGTTTGGTGCGGGACGGTTTTTTTGCGCCGAGTAGATAGGGGGCATCGAGCATTTCAGCGATCCGTCCGATTCGTTTTTGGCTGAGGTTATTGCTAACGAGCCAAATATCGGCAGTTCGCTTCATTTCCGTTGTCCATTGGAGCAAGTCGTCTGATGCGTGGGGTTGCCGCATGGGCACAAGGGTTTCGTCAACGTCGAGGATCAACCCTTTAATGTTGTTACGACGCAAAATTTCTGGGGTGAGGTGCAGAATTGTCTGACCTAAAATAAGGTCTGGTTCCAACAAGCTGGGATTAAAAAGCGCCATAACAATTCAACGGGATCAGGGTAAATTTAATGTTTATTTTAGCGGCTATGTAGTGGGTTTTTGACTTTGGATGATTTGCAAACTGCCGCCGGCATGAAGTTCTTGTTTAAAAATTTCAAATCCGGCTGCTGTGAGCTGTTTTCCTAGGTCAGCACGAATCATTTTCCAGGCGGTATGGGTCTCGAACAGATACATAAAGGTGTACAAACCGGGAATAAAAATGGGGTTTGTGGGCTGGTGAAGGTCAATGAATGTGAAAAAACCGCCGGGCTTGAGGACGCGATAAACTTGCTGAAAAATCTGGGTGAGCTGTTGGGGGGTCATTTCATGGAGGGCGGCACTGGTGTGGACAATGTCAAAGTTATTGTCGGGTAGGGTTATTTTTTCGGCAGGGCTGACAATGTATGTTGCTTCTGGAACGTTTTTTTTTGCCCGTTCAATGGCGAGGGGTGAAATGTCTAAACCTGTAACTTGATGGGAATATTGGGTGAGAAATTTTGTTGTTTGTCCAGCGCCACAGCACAGATCAAGAATTTTAGGATTTTGGGATGTCTGATCGATTAATCCTTTGAGGGCAAGGTTACGAAAACGGGTTTCGCCACCCACCGCTAGGGCGGCTAGACGGGAAATCGTATCGTAAATCCATTGGTATTTGTAGCTTAGGGGTCGTAAAAAGGTTGCCATGGCGATCGCCTCCCAGAAATGCGCGAAGAGTCCTGCTCCATAAGATAAGGGATCTTGTGGATGGAGGTTGCCCTGGGCAAAAACTGGAAATTGTGTAAAGACAAGGCAATAGGGCAAAATCAATAAGGACTTATTTTGTGTAGTTGAGATTTGCTGTGACTATTTGGGAATTAGATTTTTATTCGCGTCCAATTTTGGATGACAATCAGAAAAAACTATGGGAAGTGCTCATTTGCGAAACGCCCACCAGCATCAAACAAGGCGGGGCGGATCTATTTCGCTACAGTGAATTTTGCACGAATAAAGAGGTAAACTCGATCACTTTAAAAAATGCTATCCAAAAGGCGATCGCCGAATCTGGCACTAGCCCAAGCAAGATTCGCTATTTTCGTCGTCAGATGAATAATATGATTTCCAAAGGCTGTGAAGATGCAGGGATTCCGGCCTCCCCATCCCGCCGAGCCTATACGCTGATGCAGTGGCTCGAACAACGTGCCCAAGAGGTTTATCCTGAGCACCCTAACTACGATGAGCAATCGGCAAAGACCACCTCAGTCCAATATCCGACCCTCAATGCGATCGCCCTACCCGATGCTGTGCGGGGCGACAAAGGCGACAAGTGGGCGATCGTTTCCCTCGAAGCCTCCGCCTTTGAAGATTTTGACGACTGGGAAATTGATTTTGGTGAACCCTTCCCCCTCACCAATCTAGAGCCGACAACGCAAATTCCGGGACTACTCATTTTTTCCCCCCGTGCTGTTCCCCTCGCTGGATGGATGTCTGGTCTAGAGCTGGGATTTTTGCATCTGCTCGAACAGCCTCGCCCCAGTATGGTCTTAGAAACGGGTGTCAGTGATAGCTGGATTGTGGCAGATCTTCCAAACAAGGGAACTGTGCAGGAAGCGAAAAACTTTGAAACGGCAAAAAAACAAGCCCAAGGTGTTCATTTTCTCGCGGTACAAACGAGCCCTGACGATGAACGCTTCTCTGGTTTCTGGATGCTTAAAGAATAGTTATTCAAGCTAAATTCAGGCTAAATCAATATTGCTTGTCTCAAGATAAAGTCAAGCGTGGTTCTCCACGATAAGCACCATGTGTTGTGCTGTCATCGCATCTAGCCGGATGGTGTACTCGTTTCTGACATGCGCTGATTTAACCCCCAAAAAGCCGCACTGGTGATAAACATAATCAGAGCGTAAATGGCAGCGGGAATTGCCATTGTCTGTGAGTCGAGCAGGGTTGGTGTGCTGGCGATCGCAATGGCGAGGGTGCCATGTTGGATACCCACTTGGAGCGTAATCGATTTCGCACGAGTATGAGCTAATGTCGCGGCGATCGCCAGACCATAGCCTAAAGCCATCATGACCACATTCAAGCTCAGCGTTACCCAGCCAACCTGCAAGAAAAAAACCGTCACATTCGCCCGTTCCCTGACTAAAATCCCCACAATCATTAGAGTCAGGAACAATAAACATAACCACTTCACCGCCTTTTCACAGGTCGCCGCAAATTTTGGTTGATAAACCTTTAGCGCCATACCGATGCTGATGGGAAAAAGTATAATCACAGCTATCTGGAGCACTGTTTCCATAAAAGGTCACGCAATTAGCGTGCCTGTCCCCAGTTGGCTCTAGCTTGAATTCCCATGTCACATTGGAAAAATATTCGCTAAGCCAAAACCCACTAACGGCGACAGAACCAGTTGGGCTATGAGACCAACAATGACGGCTTTCGGCTCCACTACAACCCTTTTAAAATCAGCGGAAGAAAGACGGCCGGCCGTTAAAAAATTGGATTCCATAGGACTAGGCTAAAAAATTCAAGCTTGCTTCGTACTGCATATTTACCCATGACTGAGGAGAACTTGCCATTAAAAATCACCCTCTACTATTTAGTAAAAGGTGATTGGGGTTAAGGGTTATTTTTTCAGAAACACCAGAAATATCGTTGTCGATGTCGATATTAATCTCAAGGCAAGATTTTTACACGAGTGTTTCGGACAAAGGCTTAAAGCTAAAGACGCGATCGCCGCCCATTTCGATGACAACCTTGATTTGGGAATTTTCACGGGTGAGGCTGACTAAATACTCTTGTTCTTGGCGAGAAAGAACATAGCCTTCAATGATCCAGAGAATAATGCCTTTGCTATTGCTTGGTAGATGTTCTAGCTGATAGGTGGCAATGCCGGGAACATAAGCCCGTAAACCGACCATCGCGCCACTACCTGCGATATCTTTTTTACCGAGGTGAGCGGGACGGATACCGTGGTAGTCGGTGAGGTATGCCGCGACATCGCCTAAACCCCGTGCAGTCAGGTTCACGACTTCATAGCCGGAACAACGCAGGCGGCGAATGTAACGACCTTCATAACCACCTTCTAGGGGAGCGTAAATTGCGACGGCGCCGGATTTTTCTACGGTGCGAACAAAGCCTTTTCCAGTGGTTAAAAGTGCCATATCGTTTATTTGAAAATCAGGTATTTGTACTTCTTTGCAGATTATATCGGATTACACCTGACGATAAACCAAGGATTTTCAGGAAATCCCTTGTCATCGTAGGAATTGCGGCGATCGCCCCGCAGTCCCAACAGAATTAGTAATCATATTCATCATCATTATCGCGATTATCTTCCAGACCCGGTCGTCCAATGGGTTTAAAAGCAGGCTCTTTAGTCCATATCGTTAAACCTGCCAGCGATCGCCGCGATGGCGTACCACCGAAGAGAGAAATACCATAGCCAAGCAGAACAGCAGTGGGAATGGTTAGGGCGGATCGCCAAATGCCCAGATTACCTAACCAGCCAATTTCTGTACCGATCACAATTAAAATCACCGCCGCCACAGTGCCATAGAAAGCCCCATTAGCATTGACGCGAGGCAATAGAATACCCATTAGGAAAATACCGAGGAGTGGCCCCAAAAAAATGGCGGAATAGGTAACGAGAAAAGGTAAAAGATCCTGCTCTGTAGACGCAACGTAAAATGCCGACAGGATACCGAGAATGCCCCAGACAATAATTAAAAATTTGGCGACGGTGAGAGAGTCATATTTACTGTTTTTTGCAAAATAACGATCATAAAAATCAACGGTCATACAAGTTGAAACAGAATGTAAAGCAGAGTCAATGGAGGACATGGCCGCTGCGAAAATTGCCGCGACAAGAAAACCGGAAGCTCCCACAGGGACTTGGTTAACAATGAAAAAAGGAAGAATACCATCGCCGCCCACCGTTTCCGGTAAACCTGCATTGAGAGAATAAAAACCAAACAGTAAAACGCCGAGCAATAATGTCGCGGCAACGCCGATAAACCCAGAAAACCACCCCAACAAAATCGCTTTACGAGCAGACGGGACATCGGCACAGGAAACATAGCGTTGGACAGATTGTTGGTTTGTGCCCGCCACCGCAAAGGCAAAAATACCGTAGCCAAAGAGAGCTGTGGGTAAAGAGTAAAGATTGTCCGGATCCCAAGACAGATCGACAACGGCTAGTTTGTCCCCCTCGCCAGCCGCCTGCCACAATGCGCCAAAACCTCCTTCAACGCCATTAATTGCCGCCCAAATGCCTGCACCAATGCCGACAAAAATCATGGCGAACTGCAACACATCAGTCCAGACCACAGCGGTAATACCACCCGTCACCGTGTAGACGATTGAAAAAATACCCACAATCAAAATGGCGATCGCCAAATCAAGACCCGTCACCGTAGAGACAACGACAGATGCCCCAAATAACAACGCTCCCAATCGAGAAATAACAAACAGCAAAAAGCAAAACGATCCGAGAGAACGAGTTTTCGCATCAAAACGTTTTTCGAGATACTCGTAGGCCGTCGTTAAATTTAACCCAACAAAAAAAGGCAAAAATAACCCGATCACTAGGCCATAACCCAATAGATCACCCAGTTGCAGTTGGAGCCAGAGAAACCCATGGCCATAACCTTGGCCGGGGCCACCAAGGAGCGAAGCCGCCGAAAAAGATGTGGCAATAATCGACAGACCCACCGCCCACCAAGGCAGTTGCCGCGACCCGCGAAAATATTCATCGGTATTATTTTGTTTACCACTTGCCGCGAGCCCAATGGCAATCACAATGACCCCATAAACCGCAACAATTAGCCAGTCGAGCGTGCCCATAAAATTTCTCTACTCCTCGTGCCGTAACAGAATGGCTCAAAACTGGTCTTATTCTATGGGGATCGGGAAGTTTCGCTAAGGCTTTGCAACAAATCCATGGGAATTTAGCCATCATGGCGGCGATCGCCCCACTACCGAACAAATCGCCCCCCATGTATTCTCGAAACCATCCACAAACAACACTTAATAAAAAGTACAAATATTTATCGATTTCTGTAAATACAAAACACAAAAAATAAACAAATCCAAACAACTAATACAACCGGGAAAATCACCTACCAAGCTTATTAAAATTCAGATATTCACAAAATAGAAATAGTCTAGACTTTTGCAAAAAAAAGAATTGCAGCCCAAGACATTTCTGTCCATCAAAACCGAGAAAAGCAACATGGTGTTAGCAAAGGAAACCTCATTCTGGAAAAAGCTACGTTTGCAGTGGTTTCTAGCAACCCATGCCGTCGACTGTAGTGTAGACTTCGTCTCTATTCTCTACAAAATTTATTTAAACCACAATAAAATCATCCATTTTCGCAACGGCTACCCCGTTTATTCTTTATCAACACCAGCATTATTTAGTAAGCCCGCTGCCCACTTTATTTCCCGCGCCCTCTACAAAACAATTCAAAATCGTAATCTCCCCAATATGATGAGTTTTGCGGTTAATGATATTTGTAATGCCACCTGTGAACACTGTAGTTTTTTTGAAGGGGTAGAAGAGCCGGGAAGAGCCGTTTTATCCTTGGCTGAATCCCAGAAATTTATTCAAGATTCCCAAGAATTAGGAGTTTCTGTGATTAATTTTGTCGGTGGCGAACCGCTCATGCGAGAGGATTTACCAGATATTATTAAATCTGTCGATCAAGATCTATCAACAACTGTTTTATTTACCAATGGTTGGTATCTAGAAGAAAGGGTAAAGGAACTAAAAAAAGCGGGTTTAGATAGTATTTATATTAGTCTTGATGCGGCAAATGCCAAAGACCATGACAAATTTCGTGGCAAAGAAGGCCTATTTGCCCGTGCTATTCAAGGGGTAAAAAAGGCGAAAGATTTAGGATTTTCAGTGGGTTTTTCCTGCACCATTACACCGGAATCTTATTTTAATGATGGGTGGCGATCGCTGATTGAATTAGGCAAAAAAATTGGTGTCCATGAAGTCTTGATTTTTGATGCTTTACCCACCGGAAGATATGACAAAAGAAGTGATTTGATTGATTCTGGTGATTGGGTTGAGGCCATGATCCAAGCAGCAAAATATTATAACCAGCGCGACGAATATCCCGGTATTACTTTCTATTCCTACGGCACAAGTCATCGCAGTGTTGGTTGCGCCTGTGGCACGAGTTATTTTTATATGTCCCCCTATGGCGACATGATGTCTTGCGATTTTAACCATGCTAAATTCGGCAATATTAAAGAAGAGCCCCTGTGGAAAATATGGCAAAGATTAAGTACTTTACCGGAATTTTGTCAGGCAAAATGGGGGGGCTGCAAAATTAAAGATGCTGATTATCGCACCTCAGAAAATGTCTGCGGTAGTCATCAAGAATCTCGACCATTAACCCGATCTTGAGCTAGGAGAAAGTCACCTATGTTATCGCATGCTTTATTGCTTCAGCCGCTTTTTTATCTAGCCCATTGTAATTTTGATAAAACCCCAACGACGGCAATTATTGGCTTTGAAATTTTTGTCGGGGTTGCGGCGATCGCCGCTTATTTTGTCCTCAGTAAAATCAAAGAAAAAATTTGGTTACACTTTGCTTTAGCGAGTGTTGGCATCCTGATTTTTGAACTATTTACAGGACCGATGTGGCACAACTACCACATGGGAAAATTTGCCTATCTTTATCGCGATGTTAGTTGGATTTTGACCATTGGTTGGACAAGTCTGGTGGTGTCAGTCGTAATTATTACAGACAAGTTTTTGCCACAATTACGGGATATTTATCGCTTTCCTATCTACCTTGGCATACTGACTTTTATTTCATTTCCATTGGAGATTTTAGTGGTTCAACTGGGTATTCGTGGTTATGCCGATGAAACGCTCGCTGTACTATCTGGCATAACATTATTTGATGTGCCCATTGAGGCAATATATTATATTCCAGTCTTTATGGGATTAGTAGTTAGCTTTTATAAATATTGGAGTTTTATTCTCATTGATGATGAGCCGTTGATTCCCCTCAAAAATCGTAAGTGGGTGCGTAGTTTTCTGTTAGCTTTTTTGGCAATTTTCTTGTTTGAAGTAATGATCGAACCGATGGTAATTAATCAAAAATTTCCCAGTTGGTCATATATTTTTCACGACGTTAGTTTTCTAATGATTATTGTGTGGATTTTGATTGTGGGGATTGCTGCTGCTGTCATTGGTCGGTATTTTGCGTATCAACCTGTGCCTTTAAGGTTTGCTTTAGCCATTGGCTTAACAAGTGGTTTCGCTATTCCCTTAGAAGCGTGGCTCATTAATAATAATTTTCGGATTTATGCAGATAATGTTGTGCATGAATATATGGGTTTTAAGCTAGCTGCTTTGAATGTACCGATTGAGCTAGCCTTTGCCATTCCCCTTTATATGGCATTAATTATTGCCTTTATTCGCTATTGGGAAACCATTATTGACAACAGAATTTAAAGCTATTTCTAATGATCTATTGTGATTTTTATTAAGTTGATCGAGATAAACAATGGCAAAGAAAAATTCAAATATTCAAACCTATCGTGTACTTACTGGGATGACGGTTATTTATCTCGGTGTTGCAATTGCTGTCGGTGATTTGGTAAGTGCTGGCACATTAGTTTTGGCCTCAATTATTTGTACCGCAGGTTTATCTCTTATTGTGTGGTTTCCTTGTAGCTGGCTAGTGGGTTTTCTGGTACTTTATTTGATCAATTCCTTGAAACGTAAATCTTTTGTACCCCCATCAGAAATTGTTGTGCAAAGTACTTCTGTCGAAGCAGAACCTACCGCTGTCCTTAGTAATGATATTTTGGCGATCGCCCAATATATTAAAAAAAGCCGTAATAAAGGAGCTAGCGATAGTCAAATTACCAATCGTTTGAAGTGGACAGGCTGGACAGAAAAAGATATTAAAATGGCGTTTACCTATCTTGCTAGTACTCCAATCACTTAAATATTTAAAGCAATAGCCTGATGATTAAAGCCGCGTCTCGCAGTCAGAACTATATTCTAAAAAATCGCTGGTGGATTTATCAAAAAGAAAGATTCCCAATTTTTAAATATGGTTTTTTAATCGCAATTTTTAGCGGTTCAGCAATTAGTTATCCCAACTTATTGGGTGATGTGACAGCAAATTTCTGGGGGGCATGGGGCGTTGCTTTTTTTGTTGCCTTTGGGTGCTTTCTACAAATGCGGATTGCGGATGAATTTAAGGACTATGAAGATGATTGCCAATATCGTCCCCATCGGGCTGTACCACGAGGATTGGTGACTCGTTATGAATTGGGATGTCTAGGCATATTAATAGCAGTTTGCCAGTTATTAATGGTTACTTTTTTCCAAGCTAAACTTGTTTTTTATCTTTGTTTAATTTGGGGCTATTTCACTCTGATGTGTGTGGAGTTTGGGATACGGCAATGGCTTAAAGCTCATCTTAGTATTTACATGTTGTCCCATATGGTGATTTTGCCATTGATTGCTTTATTTTGTTTGGCTTGTCGTAGTCCTATAAAAAATGAGTATTTTCTATTTTGTCTAACTTGTTTTTTTAACGGTATTGTTATTGAAATTGGGCGGAAAATTCGTGCCCCTCAAGATGAGAAAGTTGGTGTTGAAACCTATAGTTCAATTTGGCAACCAAAAACAGCGACTTTAACTTGGTTATTAGCAATTTTCTTGACGGCGATCGCCGCTATTTTAAGTGCAGGACAGATTAATTTTGTGATACCAATGGCTGTTATTTTAATGCCGTGGATTTTATTAGCTGCTGGCATTAGTTACTGGTTTATAAAAACGCTTAATCGTAAATCAGCAAAATGGCTTGACCGCATGGCAGGTATGTGGACAGTTATACTCTATTTTAGTTTGGGATTATTACCTTTCTATCTACAGTTTTAAATTCCCATTATCAAGTAAAAAATAATGAAACTCACTTGGCTAGATGATATTCAGATTAATCAAACAGAGGTGGGTGGCAAAGCGTTGGCGATCGCCCAATTACGACAGGCTAATTTTTCTATACCCAATGGATTTGTCTTATCGGACTTAGAGTTTATTAGTTGTCAGAAATTAGTTGCCGATAATATCCATAGTCAAGAAGAAAAAACTAATCATTCATTAGATCTACAGCTTTCTATTAATAATCAAGCTGTAATTCAAAAGGCGATCGCCACGCTCTGCCCAAATAATGAACTTTTAGCTGTGCGTTCTTCTGCCATTGGTGAAGATAGTAATATTGCTTCCTTTGCAGGTCAATTTAAAAGTATTTTAAATGTTCGAGTAGAAAATATTGAAGCAGAAATTCTTAAAGTATGGCAATCGGCATCAGACAATACTGTCAAAAGTTATCGCCAGACTAAACATCTTCAGATTCAACCGATGGCTATTTTAATTCAGCCGATGATTGCCGCAGAAATAGCAGGGGTTGCCTTTAGCCGGGATCCAATTTCTGCTGAGCAAAATATTATTATCAATGCGGTGAGAGGTTTAGGCGATCGCCTAATGGCAGGGGACATAACCGGTCAAAACTATGTTATAAATCGACTTAATAATATTATCGAATCGCCTCAAGAGTCACCCATTTTAGATAATAAAAAAATACTAGAAATTACGAGTTTAGTTCGTCAAATTGAGCAATATTTTGGGCAACCCCAAGATATAGAATGGGCGATCGCCGCAAACCAGCTTTATTTATTACAAGCACGACCGATTACAACGCTCCATAATTTACTTGAGGTCGATGGTATTTTCCAGCTTTGGGATAATAGCAATATCATTGAAAGTTACAGCGGTATTACCACACCTCTAACTTTTTCTTTCGCTCGTAAAGCCTATACTGAGGTGTATCAACAGTTTTGCTTTTTTATGGGAGTCTCTCCACAAAAAATCTCCCAAAAGCGCACTGTATTTCAGAATATGATTGGCTTTATTCAAGGTCGAATTTATTATAATCTATTGAATTGGTATCGAGTCCTTGCGATGCTCCCAGCCCTAAAGCTTAATGCCGGTTTTATGGAGCAAATGATGGGTGTTAAGGAAGAATTGCCAAAAAATTTTATTAAAGAAATTCAAGCGGAAGCAGAAATCAAAAACTGGGGCGATCGCCGCCAATCTTTTCAGACAATTTTGGTTTTATTTTTTAATTTTTTTACTCTCGAAAGTCGCATCAAAAAATACTACCAGCGTATCGAAACGGTTGTAACGCCAACTAAAAATTTGACTCCGCCGATCGATATGAATTTGTGGCGCGCCGATGAATTGGTCAATCACTATCGTACGGTAGAAGAAAAATTATTAGCCCATTGGGATGCCCCACTGATTAATGATTTCTTTGCCATGATTTTCTATGGTTTACTACGTACAACTACCGAGAAATGGTGTGGTGACCAAACAAATTCGTTACATAATGCCTTAATCGCTTCGACCGAAAATGTTGTTAGTGCAGAACCTTTAAAATTAATGCATGAGATGGCAGCAGAGCTACAGGCTTTAGATATCGAAATTTTAGCAAAGGGAAGTCTCAAAGAGATTCAGCAATGGTTAAAAAAACAGCCTGAATTTACTTTAAAATATCAAGTGTATCTAGAAAAGTTTGGCGATCGCTGCCTAGGAGAGCTGAAACTAGAAAGCCCAACTTTACGAGATCAACCTTTATCTTTATTTCGATCTATTGCGCAGCTAGCCCAGATTCCTAACATCAAAAATACTTCCAACAAATCTATGCAAGTAGAGGCAGAAGTCACCGCATTTTCTACTTTAAAAAATAATATTTTTAAGCGATTTATTTTTTATTGGATTTTAAAAAATACAAGGAGACTAATTCGTAACCGTGAAAATTTACGCTTTGAGCGCACTAAAGTTTTTGGTCTTGCTCGCCGAATTTTTATGCAGTTAGGAAAACGTTTATCACAGATCAATCGGCTAAATTCTGACGAAGATATTTTTTATTTAGAAGTCGAAGAAATAATGGGTTTTGTGAGCGGCACTGCAACTTGCCAAAATCTTCAAGGATTAGTTGATTTACGCCGACAGGAATATCAAATGTATCAGCAAACATCAGTTCCCGGCGATCGCTTTTCGACTAGGGGCATCGTGTATCAGGGCAATCAATTTCAGGCATCAGCACCCGCAGAAATGCCAACCTCAAACCTCTACCAACAAGGCAAAAGTTGTGCGGTTGGTCGGGCACAAGGCGAAGTGCGTATCGTTAAAAATCCGCAGCAATTTCTGCAACAATGCTCCCACAATGCAGGTGCTGGCTATATTCTGGTGGCAGAGTCCACAGATCCGGGTTGGGTATTGCTCTTTCCCCACGCGGCGGGTTTGCTCGTAGAACGGGGGAGTGTTTTGTCCCATGTGGCCATTGTCTGTCGTGAGCTAGGGTTGCCGATGATTACGGATTTGGTGGGTATCACGCAGTGGTTACATGATGGCGATCGCGTTGAGATAGATGGTGCAACGGGTAAAATTTATAAACTGGAAACTGAGGCGATCGCCCCTTCAAATGTCTCCAGAAAGTATGTCTAAAAAATTTGCAGAGATTCGTTATTCGCAGTGTTGGGAAGATACGGATGTCATGCTTGCTGCGCTAGACGTGCAGCCTTTTCATACTTGTCTTTCTATTGCGTCGGGTGGCGATAATACGCTGGCATTACTAAGCTGTAAACCGAAAAAAGTTATTGCAATAGATTTTAGTTTGGCGCAGATTGCTTGTTTAGAATTGCGTGCTGCTGCCTATCAAAATTTAAGCCATCAAGAAATGCTTTGGCTCGTGACTTCTGCGGTAAATGTCGAGTCAAAATTGCGGCTAGATTTGTTTTCTCGGTGTCGTGCTGATTTGTCTCCTACTGTCCAAAAGTTTTGGGGCGATCGCCGCAGTATTCTCGAAAATGGCTTAATGTCTGGTGGTAAATTTGAGCGCTATTTGACTCTTTTTCGCCGGCGAATATTGCCCTTGATTCATTCCAAAAGAATTCTTGATGAATTATTTCAACAGGGCAATTATCATCAACGAGAAATTTGGTTTGAGAAATCTTGGAATACATGGCGTTGGCAATGGATTTTCAGGTTATTTTTTTCGCGGTTTGTAATGGGAAAACTAGGGCGAGATCCAAGCTTTTTTAAATATGTCGAAGAAAATGTTGCCGCTGCAATTTTACAACGGGCTAATTCTGCTTTAGTGAAACATAATCCCCAAGAAAATTCTTACTTACAGTGGATTGCGACAGGCAATTACCAAACAGCTTTACCCTTTGCCCTACGACCAGAAAATTTTGAGTTGATTCGAGCAAACCTAGACCGTCTTGAGATCCACCACTCTAGTCTCAGTAATTTTCTGAAAAATCAGCCTTTTACCATAATTAATCGCTTTAATCTTAGTAATATTTTTGAGTGGATATCCCTCGAAGATTACCAAAAATTACTCAATCAAATCCTAAACATTAGTACAAAAAATACCCGCCTCGTCTACTGGAATTTACTCGTAGATAGACATAGCAAATTAATTGAATTTCCCATGAGAGTAAATAAGCCTTTAAACAAACCTCTTTCCTTGGGGGATGTGGTTCAGGCAGAAGGGGTTTCGAGCAGCCGCATAACCGACGGAGAACTCACCCCTAACCCGTGCCAAGAGGGGAATTTAGTCAGGCGATCGCCTTTGAGTTCCCAAACAGAATTAGCCGAAAAACTCTACCAAGAAAGCCGAATTTTCTTTTATAAACGCTTAGTGATTGAAGATGTGGAAAGTTAACGATCTTCTAAAGCAAATCGAATCAGCTGATCCACTAATTTATCAAAGGTAATGCCTGTATTTTTCCAGAGCTGGGGATACATACTCAGAGACGTAAAACCGGGTAACGTATTAATTTCATTGATCAATACATCGCCTGTTTCTTCGACATAGAAAAAATCAACCCGCCCAATCCCCGCACAGTCTAATGCCTGAAAAGCGGCGATCGCCCCCTCTTGGACTTTTTCAACAATATCAGCGGGCAACTCAGCCGGGATTTTCATACTGGATTGACCATCGGTGTACTTCGTTTCGTAATCGTAAAAATCACTCTCAAAGCAGATTTCACCCACCACCGAAGCCTTGGGATTACTGTTGCCCAGCACCGCACATTCCACCTCACGGGCATTCACACCCGCCTCGACAATAATACGACGGTCATACTTTGCCGCGAGATCTAAGGCAGCTTCGAGTTCAGCACGGGTACGCACTTTACTGATCCCCACAGAAGAGCCGAGATTAGCGGGTTTAACGAACATCGGATAATTTAATTTTGCTTCAACGTTGTCGCATATTTTCGGAAAAACACAAGGGCTAGACCACACTTCCGAGCGCAACACACCAACATAATCCACCTGCGCCAAACTCGCTTGAGCAAAGATCATTTTCATCGCAAGTTTGTCCATGCCAGCAGAAGAGCCGAGGACATTACTGCCCACAAAGGGCTTTTCCATGAGGGTCAACAAACCCTGCAATGTGCCATCTTCACCATTGGGGCCATGAATAATCGGGAACCACACATCTACCGTGGGCGCAGCGGCAGGAAATTGCCAACGGGCAGCAGGGTCAACGGTTTCAGGGTCAACGGACTTGCCTGATTTTAAAATGTCACTCGAAAAATCTGGGTCATGCCAAATGCCACCCTTATCGATGTAGAAAGGTAGAAGCTCATATTTTGCGGGATTTTCGCCCATTTGAAAGGCACTGGCGATCGCCTGAGCTGAGACAATGGAAACCTCATGTTCACCGGATTTCCCCCCAAAAAGTAACCCAACCCGTTGTGTCGTCATTGCAGCTATATCCCTAAAACATCGGGATACATTATAGGGTGCAGTGTCTCGATCCCGATGCTCCCCAAGTCAGACTGTTACCCTCTGACAATACCTATTCCACCGATTCCTCAAGATGTGGTGGCGGCACCGTAAGCAACAGCTCAGCCTCTGCCCGCCGCGCCTCTTCTCGCTCTAATTGCTTTGCCGCCTCATCCGCCGCATTGAGGGTATCCAGAATCTCCCAAATTCTTTGGAGCAGCTGATCCAGCCCCGCCCGCGACACCGCCGAAATGGTCATAATTTCATGATCCGTGATTTCCTGTAATTCTTCCTTGATAAAGTCTGAAAATTCGCGATCGCCCGTATCCAGCTTATTCAGCGCAACGATTTGAGGCAGCTCCGGTAAACCGCGACCGTAAGCGAGTAATTCCTGTTGAATGGTCACATAATCTTGAATTGGGTCTTCCGCATTCAGGTCAACCAAATGCACCAAAACCCTTGTGCGTTCAATGTGCCGTAGAAATTCGTGACCCAGCCCCACACCCTGATGGGCTCCTGCAATCAAGCCGGGAATATCAGCAAACACTGTGCCATCCCCCGTCGGACGACGTACCACCCCCAAATTAGGGATCAAAGTCGTAAAGGGATAATCCCCAATTTTCGGACGGGCAGAAGATAAAGCCGAAATAAGCGTCGATTTCCCCGCATTCGGCAGACCAATTAAACCCACCTCCGCCAAAAGTTTTAGTTCTAGACGCACCTGCTTAATTTCCCCTTCCAAACCCGGAAGCGCATGTTCGGGCGCGCGATTTTTGTTACTGAGAAAGTGCTTATTCCCTAAACCACCTTTGCCGCCTGCCGCAATACAAAAGGTTTCGCCGTGGGTAATGAGATCGCAAATTTCTTCGCCTGTTTCTTTGTCATAAACCACCGTACCGCAAGGCACATCAACAATTAGATCATCCCCTGACGCGCCAGTGCAATTACCATTGCCGCCCTTCTGACCATCCGGCGCTTTAAAGATACGAGCGTAGCGAAAATCAAGGAGTGTTTGTAAATTCTGCTCTGCCCGAAAGATCACTGAGCCGCCCCAGCCACCATTCCCCCCGGCGGGGCCACCAGCGGGTACATATTTTTCCCGACGAAATGCCACGATGCCATCGCCTCCTTTTCCGGCGATCACTTCTACTTCGGCTTGGTCAATAAATTGCATGGGTTTCGATGGGTGAAAAATTGCGAGGCATTTTTTTGGCAATCAATTATTATACGCTGTAAACTGCTAAAACTATTGTGTGATTAGATTTGTTGCTCAGTTTGCGTAGGGGTGATTAGGAGACAACTGTTATCCTAGGAAGGACGCGTTTGAGAATAAAAAGAGATGGGACGACAGGGTTTATTGGTTAGTTTTGTGGCAGGTTGTTTGTGGTGTTTATTGAGTTGGTTGCCGTTCTCTCAGGCGGAGGCTTTAACGCCCATCAAGCTTTATGATCTCAGTTATGAAAAATGTCCGGCGGAAATGCAGGGGATTGTCACTAGCGGCTCTAACCGTGATGCCAATTGCTTTTTGATTAAGGGCAAAGCCAAGAATGCGACGAATAAATTCATTGTTGATGCGGATGTGTTTGGACGCATTTATGACGGTAATGGCTCACCAACTTTTGAAAACCGTGGTCGTGTCGGCACGATTATGGAGGTGCCTCCCGGGGAAAGTGATTTTGAGATTCCGGTTTCTGTCGCGGCAAATCAACCGGAACCGTTACAGCTGAAGCAATTTAAGGCCTCTGGTTTTACGTCCCAGGTGCGTCCTTTTTATTATGACAATGACGATATCTAGTTCTGGTGCGTGGCGACGGTTTCGTGCTAATCGCACAGCGATACTGGGTGGGGTTGTCCTTGGGGCGATCGCCCTCAGTATTTTTTTATTGCCTGTGTTTTATTCTGTGCCCATTGATGCCATTGATTTTGCGCGGGGTTCTTTACCCCCTAGTTTTTCCCATCCCTTCGGCACTGATGATCTCGGCCAAGATCAATTGGCAAGGGTGCTATTTGGTGGCAAAATTTCCCTGAGTGTTGGCTTGGCGGCCATGCTGGTGGCGATCTTTCTTGGGACGACCGTTGGGGCGATCGCCGGATTTTATGGCGGCTGGATCGATCAACTCTTGATGCGCCTCACCGATTTATTTCTATCCCTCCCCCAATTGCCAGTATTGTTACTGGTGGTCTATCTCTTTCGCGAAAAACTAAGGGCGATCGCCGGAGCCGAGTGGGGCACATTTATACTTGTCGTCGTCGTGATCGGCAGTCTGAATTGGATGTCTGTCGCTCGTTTAGTCCGGGCAAAATGTCTCAGCATTAAAGAATTAGAATTTGTCGCAGCAGCAAGGGCGATCGGCGCTAACCCCTTCCGAATTTTACAAATGCATATTCTCCCGAATCTCATGAGCCTGATCATTGTCGCGGCCACCCTCTCCGTCGGTAACGCCATCATCACCGAATCCACCCTCAGCTTCCTCGGCTTAGGCTTTCCGCCCGACGTGCCCACTTGGGGCAGAATGCTCTACGATGCCCAGAATTTTCTGACCTCTGCTCCCCATATGGCACTATTTCCGGGACTCGCTATTTTCCTAACAGTGTTGAGCCTGAACTACCTCGGCGATGGTTTACGCGATGCCTTTGATCCAAAATCCTAAGATTGCGTAATAAAAATCAAAATTCCCGCAACCGTATGACTGACAAAATTCGCGATAAAAACCGTCATAATCAAGCGTAAATCTTTAGATAAAACCACTACTAGTAAGCGATCTGCCCACTGCGGTAATTTTAGATCAATGTCTTCAATTTGTTCCCCCGTCGGTAACACAAAAGTGCGGAGCAGCGTCAGCGCCTTTAGCTCAAAATAAAATATCGCCCCGAAGTACAACACCATTGCAGGCAACAACGGATCAGAAAATGGATTCACCGCAATATCCGCCAGTAGCTTTTCACTGACAATACCCAACAGCATGTACCCCAAAATATCGTCTTGGATATTTGTACCTTCGAATAGATAAAACGTCAGGGAAACGATGAGCCAACCAAAGTTAAACGAAAATAAATTCACTAAAAATAAATAGATAATGCTGTCTCGCTTAGCCACCCCTTCGATGTAATGCAAGATCGCTGCCTCGATCGCCACCATCACCAGAAAAAGCATGCATTGGATCACTATCCATTTAATCGGCAGCAATAAAATCATAGGGTTCTGCGCAGGATCACCAAAACAATTAACTTATATTTTGAGGTTAATTCACTTTCTCCATTCGTTATGGCAAAAAAAACAAAACAACGATATCCGCATTTACTTGGTTCAAAATGGACAGCCACTCAAAAAACCTGGGGATGGCGTCATTTCCAAGTCATGAATCGTCGCAATGAAGGTAAATGGGTGTTTGCCGAATTAGTTTCGTCCTGCGATCCGGACACGCGGTTTTGGATCAATGCGAAACAACTCAAGGATAAGGACATGTGGGAGGCCGGCTGGAAAACCCTTGAGGAAATGAATTCTGAACCGGAAGTGCCATTCTGGCAAGAGTAGCCGCAAACTTGCCATAAACTAACTATTAATTAGTATAGATTTTATTGACTGGAGATTCGGCGATCGCCCCCTGCTGGAAATCAGAGAAATAACCGACTGAACGTTGCTAGACGCAAAACAAGAAACATAATAGAATCCAGAAGCAAAACTTTATCCAGTCACCAATTACAGAAAAGTTGACTAGGATAGAAACCAACTAATCACATTATCGAAACTAGGGGTTAGCGCACCAGTGGGTTTATTTAGTCGCCTTTCATTTTCACGGGACATGGGTATTGATCTTGGCACAGCCAATACACTTGTCTATGTGTCCGGTAAGGGAATTGTGCTCGAAGAACCTTCCGTCGTTGCCATTCACAAAGACAAAGGCCCTTTAGCTGTCGGTCTAGAAGCCAAGAAAATGCTTGGTCGTACACCGGATAATGTCGTTGCGATTCGTCCCCTCAGAGATGGCGTTATCGCGGATTTTGACACTGCCGAGTTGATGTTGAAGCATTTTATTCGTCGTGTCCATGATGGTCGTAATCCCCTCGTTCGTCCCCGCATGGTCATTGGGATTCCGAGCGGTGTCACTGGTGTTGAACGTCGTGCTGTCGAGGAAGCAGCCAAGGAAGCAGGGGCAAGCGAAGTTTATTTGATTGATGAGCCTGTCGCGGCGGCGATCGGTGCAGGCCTACCCGTGTCAGAACCCACCGGCAACATGATTATTGACATTGGGGGTGGCACAACGGAAGTTGCTGTTCTCAGTTTGCAAGGCACTGTCCTCAGCGAATCAGTGCGAGTTGCCGGCGACGAACTGAGCGACTCCATCATGCTCTACATGAAAAAAGTCCATAATCTCGTTATTGGTGAACGTACCGCCGAAGACATTAAGATTCAGTTGGGTTCTGCCTATCCCACGGAAGACGAAGAACCAATTATGGAAGTGCGTGGTTTGCACCTCCTGTCGGGCTTGCCGAGAACTGTCACGATTAAAGCACCCGAAATCCGAGAAAGTATGTCCGAACCTTTATCGGTCATTGTTGAGGCGGTGAAACGTACCCTTGAACGTACTCCCCCTGAGTTGGCCGCAGACATCATTGACCGGGGCATTATGTTAGCTGGCGGCGGTGCTCTCCTGAAAGGTCTAGATACTCTAATTAGCCATGAGACGGGCATCGTGACTCACATTGCCCCCGATGCTCTCAGTTGCGTCGTTTTGGGGACAGGCCGTGTCCTTGAGAATTTCAAAAATCTAGAGCGTGTGTTTAATAGCTACGCTCGCTACGAGTAATGTTAGGGTCGGGATGATGATAGTTAAGGGTCTATGTTGATGTTCCGCCGCTGGTGGCAACGCAACGGTTTTTCGCTCGTTTTTGTTGGCATTGGTTTGTCAGCGGCATTTTTTTTGCGGCAAACTCAGGGTGGTATCATCCAAGAGTTTTATGCGTTATTGGTCAATGGTGACGGGACAGGTTCTTCTCCTGTGGAAGAAGAAATTCTTTTGCAGAATAGTAAATTACGGGAGTTACAGGGTCGCGTTGTAGAGTTGGAGCAGCAAAATCAACAACTCAAAGATCTACTAGATTTTTCCCAAGAGGTAAATCAAACGGCGATCGCCGCCCCAGTGATCGGCCGTAGCCCAGATTCTTGGTGGCAACAAATTACCATCGGCAAAGGGAGTAACGCTGGCATTAAAGAAGGCGATACCGTATTTGGCATTGGTGGTTTAGTCGGTCGTATCACTCAGGTAACCCCCAATAGCAGTCGTGTAATGCTCGTGAGCGATCCGAGTCAGCAGATCGGTGTAATAGTGGCTCGCAGTCGACATCAAGCCTATTTGAAAGGACAAAGTCAAAACCAGCGCAGACCGCAAACAGCACAAATGGTGTTTTATGAAAAAGTGCCGGATGTTGATGTGGGGGATCTCGTCACCACCTCAAATTTGAGTATTCTTTACCCCCAAGGTATTCCCGTTGGTAAAGTGACGGCCGTTGATAAAAAAGGGGGACCTGCCCCCATTGCAACGGTCGAGTTATCGGCTTCTTTTACAGTCTTGGAATGGGTTCTGGTCTCTCCCTTTGAACAGAAACCGTTGGATTTTGAGCGTTTACCAGAACAAAATGTCGAAGAAGAAGTTTTCTAAACCTGTTAATCCATGGCTCAATGGGATTATTATTTTTGGGTCGCTGCTGGTGTGCTCTTTGTTGTTATTAGTACGGACACCGGGTATGACGATTTTGGGGTTTAGCCCCCAGTGGCTGCTAATGTGGCTTGTGGCTTGGAGCATTAAGCGCAATGTTTCTATTGCGGTCTTGGTGGCGATCGCTGTCGGCTTTCTCCACGATAGTTTGATGGTTAGTGCCGTTCCTAGTCATATTCCCGGTTTTGTGATTGTGGCGTGGCTCACCGCCAGTTGGCGACAGCAAAGATATCTGCAAGAGGACTTTATTTCCCTAGCCCTCATTGTTTTTATGATGACCCTAGTGGCTGAAACCGTGATGGCAATACAATATTTACTGTTTGGCCTACAGTCCTTAGAAAATATTTGGCTGGATTACCAACAAATCGCTTTAGCTTCTGCTGTCCTGAGTAGTCTCTGGGCACCTTTGGTTTGTACTCCCCTCGTCCGCTGGTGGGATCAGGTGAGGGCATTGGATAGGCAATAATTTAAATTTTGAGTGCAGCTTTTCGGTTTATGGTCATATCGATCCATGAGGAAATGAGCCGTTGCCAAGAGGTTAGAGCAGATGTGGTCTGGGCTATAGGATTTGAGATACTGTTCGTCACGAATGCCGCAGGTAAGGGCGATCGCCGGAATATTAGACCGTTGCGCCGCCACAATATCCGCCTCCGTATCACCCACCATTAACCAATCATCACTGAGTTGACCCTGCTCGGCGATCGCTTCTGTGAGAAGAGCTGTTTTGACATCAATATTATTTTGGTAGGCAGTATGGCGATCATCGCTGCCATAGATACCACTAAACAAACGTTTAAGACCATAGCCATCTAACATCCTATGGACTTGCTGCTCTTCGCGGAGCGTCACCAACACCAGCTTTACCCCAGCAGCATGGAGCAACCCAAGCGACCAATTAATCCCATTTTGCATCGCGTCTAAATGCAACAAATCAGTACCATTAACAATTTCTTGCACATAGCCCAGAAAAAAAGTAATCTCCTCTTCCTGCAATCCAGATCGCATGGCAATCTCAATATCACTCACACGGCGGCGTTTCATTTTCCAAAATTGACCCTTCGTTAAAAGTCGAACCGGGAGAGACTGACCCTGTTGAGCATAAATTCTATGAGTGTGTTGTAGAGCTTTCTTGTAAGTGCCATAATACCGCTCCGACACATCGACTAGAGGACCGTCAAAATCACAAAATAAAGTCAAATTAAGACGTCTACGACCAATGGGCTGGGGCATACCGAGTGAAGCCGTGGCTTTGTGAAAGAAATCAGTGATGGTCATGCGTTGTTTTTAGGATAAGTGGTCTGACAAGCTGCTCTATACCTTTAGCATGGTCAGCTAGGAGAATTTTGTTCTATCAAACACACATAATCTGAGTGACGTTTAGACAAACTCTCAAAAAACAAATGCCGTAACTATTCTTTACAATAGCAAATTTTTTTACGGAGTAGCTTGAGTGAAATTACTGACACTATCGCTTTTCCCTAGTTTTGTTGACAATGGTGTGGGTCGTCAGTGTCTTAGGTAAAGGTTGGACTATGGTGATGCCCAATGGGTTTTAGATGGTGATGATGTCTTTCCTTGGGGCAGGTCTCAAAGCGTGGGAGTCATAATAGGTATTCAGGGTAGGGTTAAACTTCCCCTCAATCTTCTGCTGAGAGGGGACGCAATTTTAGTCTTGCTTAATCGAAAAAATTTTTTGCCGACAAAAGAAGATTGGCGATGAGAGGAGTCTTCCTGCAGGGCGATCGCCGTTTTTTAGCCACCACTAACCGAAAAAGTATCGCTATTGCCATACCAAGTCTCTACACTTTCAGCAGAAATCGTATTCGGTAGCGGACAACCTTCAATGGGTTCATGGTCTTCTAGGGGGCTCTCATCAATGAGACTATAATCCGGCTTGGTGTAGGCATGTCTATTTTCGTCATAGGCCAGCACTTCGCCATTTTCGATATTGTAGATCCAACCGTAAATTTTTAATTTACCCTGGTGCATCCGGGAGCGAACAACGGGGTAAGTCTTGAGATTATCGATTTGCACAAGAACGTTCTCGGCAACAAGGGTCTCCACCAACTCATCACCATGACAATGGGGATAGGTATCTTGCACAAGGCGGCGGGTCGCTTCTGCCTGCTTTAGCCAGTCAAAGACGAGGGGCATACTACTTTGCAGCTTGTTAAGTTTCAGTAGGCCTTTCATTGCGCCACAGTGGGAGTGACCGCACACAATAATTTGACGGATATCTAAGCCTTCTAGGGCGTATTCAATGGTGCCACCTTCGCCACCGTTTGCGGCTCCAAAGGGGGGAATAATATTGCCTGCATTACGAATGACGAAAAGCTCACCAATATCTGTTTGGGTGATTAGGCCGGGATCAACACGGGAGTCTGAACAACAGATAAAGAGGACGCGAGGTTTTTGACCATGCTTTAGTTGTTCAAAAAGGTCAACGTGGCTAGCGACGTAGCTCTGTTTGTATTTATCTAATCCGCGAATGAGTTTTTTCACCAATCGATCGCCCGTACTCGGAGTTCAAAATCTGTGCGAAACAATAGTAAACCAAAATGATCCCCTTACCGAAGGTGACCTATGGGGATTTACTAAGTCGGTGAGATGAATACCTAACTGCGGGCGATCGCCACAATGGGCATTACCTTACCTGCGGCTTAAACAATTATTGAGGTGTTGCATCAACATTAGCTTATCTAGATTTCGTCCAATCAAAACTAATTGATTCGATGGTTTAGTTGGCCATTGATCTTGATTGAGGGTATAACGTTTGCCACTGAGCTGGAAAATAAATCGTTCAGTTTCCCACTGGAACCACAGCAACCCCTTCGCCCGGTAGATATTGTCCGGTAATTGTTCCGTTAAAAAGTGTTGGAATTTATTCACATCAAAGGGGCGATCGCTCGTAAAAGATAAAGAATCAAAACCATCATTCTTTAAATGAGTAGAGACTCCCCCCAGTTGCCCCTGAGCTGGTGACTCCAGCAGCTGTTGCCACCCATCCTGCTGAGCCGGAGAAGTAAGTCCCACATCCAAAATCATATGGAGGGGAACCACACCATGGCTACAGTGCAATATCCTTGCGCCCTCTTTCACTTGGTGAATATGAGATTCAGCAGCCTTAACCTGCTCTAGTGAGACAAGATCAACTTTGTTGAGCAAAATAATATCGCCATAGGCCACTTGATTGAGAGCCGCCTCACTATTCAGAAATTCTGGAGAAAACATTTCGGCATCAACCACCGTCAAAATCGAATCTAGCCGCGTAAAATGTTTGAGCTCAGTGCCAATAAAAGTCAAGGCTAAGGGCAAAGGATCTGCAACACCACTGGTTTCTACCACTAGATAATCAATAGTTTCTTCCCGCTCTAAAATGTCATAGATTGTCTCAATTAAGCCATCATTCATGCTGCAACAGATACAACCATTGCTAAGCTGCATCATGTCTTTATCTGCCGCAATTAGCAGCTGGCTATCGATATTGATACTGCCAAATTCATTGACGAGCACTGCAATCTTTAAACCTTGCTGATTTTGCAAGATGTGATTGAGTAATGTGGTTTTGCCGCTACCGAGAAACCCAGTCACAATCGTTACTGGCATCCCCTGATTGGGCATATTCACAATTTGAGATACAAGGTTTTCAGAGAGCATTGGTATTAGAGCGACATCTCAAGCTTGAATAATCTTTGGGTGTCATTGCTTGAGTTGAAATGATAACCGTTCTCAAATATATCACTAACGTCAGTTATGGATAAGAATGTAGCCAAAATTCTTTAGAGAAAAGGAGACA
>NZ_MRBY01000055.1 GCF_001904615.1 [Limnothrix rosea] IAM M-220 | reverse complement strand
GCTCTCTTATTCGCCGCGTCGTATTGCCGAGCACCCTTAAGCAAAACTCAGGTTACATTTTTATTTCTCCCTCCACCAATCGACAAGCAGTTCACCTCATTTTTGACATTCAAATAATCTTGTAGGGTGTATGGATTAGTTTGCCAATCTTTTTTCTTTTAAAGGGGTTTTTTTCTACTAACTGTAGAAATTCTTTAATCGCCAAACCATAGGCTTTTTTAGATCATCTTGTTTAAACTCGCCAACTAAGCCGCCTAAGCAATCTTTAAAGAAGTCTTTGACAAAATCTTTTGGCACACTTTTTGCCAACTCCTGCAAGCTCGGCGCGGCGATCGCCCCACCCATTTGCGCTATACCCCAAACGATTGCCCACTCGATCATGAATATCCTTTCCGCTCGTCTCGTCTTGCCTCAATTATGCCGAAAGTTTCGAGAGACATGGCGATCGCCCGACTGACCGCTAATAGCCTCAAATTTTGGCTTAGAGACACTACGCAAGACGCTTGGCCTCTGACACCCACTGCTTAACCATTCCGACCGATGGTGCTAAATCCCGACGGCGCATATTCGCCACATGGAGTTTGACGATACTTTGATGCAGTCGATTAAAAGGTGTTTGGGCTAATTGGGGAACCGATGCAATCCCACAATGCAAAATAAGACCGCAGTATTCCACCCCGACACTTTTTAGCCGCGCCAGATCCGCCAGGGCAATCCACTTGGAAACGTACTGGGGATGAATTTGTAATTTTGCCGCAAGATCATGTTTTGCTTTCAGATTTTGGGTCGCCAGTAAAAGCTGGTGAGTTGTACGGATATGGTTGGATGTTAGGCGTTTTTGATGTTCGGCGCTGAGTCCCGGTAAATCGGCGATCGCCCAATTGCAGGAAGCCATAGGAATTGTTGTTAAAATGGGAAAATATATTACAACTAAAGCTGTCGTTTCATTAAAGAGTTCTAGAAAGTTTATGTCTGCTGCCGTTGCTGTTGCTAAGGAAAAATTAGAGAATCCCCCCCTAGATTTACACTACTTGGGCGATAAAGTCCTAAGACAAAAAGCAAAACGTATCGCAAAGGTTGACGATTCTATTCGAGCACTAGCCAAGGAAATGCTCCAGACAATGTATAGCTCCTACGGCATCGGCTTGGCTGCGCCACAGGTAGGCGTAAATAAACGCCTAATCGTTGTGGATACCGACCCTGAAAATCCCGAAAATGAAGCTTTTGTCTTGATCAACCCAGAGATCAAAAAATTTGGCAAGGAAATGTGCGGCTTTGAGGAAGGCTGCCTCAGCATTCCCGGCGTAAATTTTGAAGTGACTCGCCCCGACGAAATTGAAGTGTCCTATCGCGATGAGCTGGGTAAACCTAAGCGCATCAGAGCCTCCGGTCTATTGTCCCGGGTCATCCAGCATGAAATAGATCACCTAAACGGTGTGATGTTCGTTGACCGTGTAGACAACCAGATCGCCCTTGATGAACAGCTCAAAGAACATGGATTTTCTTCTAAATCTGTCAAGAAAGTCTAATGTTATTGCACTAATTTTCTATGACCCAAATGGGGGTAGTCCGATGGCTACCTCTTTTTTTTGTGGTGTTTTTACAGCAGCAATGATGAAGTTTTGTATTTTCAGGCGGTTTGTTATGTTTCTTTATCAAAAAAACTGCGGTGTCCATACTGCGGCGATCGCCCCCCCTTTGATCCCATCGCAAAACCCCCTTGATTTTGAACTGACTCAAAACCGCCAAAGCTTTAGCAGCTAAAATTCTGAGCCCTTTCCTTAACTCACATATGCCGCCTTTCTACGGCAAATCAAAGGGGCGATCGCCCCTAAGTGCAAATGCTCAATAGTAGTAAAGATAAACCTATTTGTGTATTGTCTTTATTTATATAAACCCCAACCCTAAAAAATAATTTTAAATAGAGAAAAGCTAAAGATTAGGATTTTAGACCATTAGATATCCCTACCAATTTAAACCTGCCAAAAAAGCCGTAAAACAAACCAATTCAAAATAAACAGAGCTTTTATTCCGCTGATCAATTCCTAATAATGCATTCAGACCTGCAACATTTAGGAGCAAACGCCATGACAATGACCCTTGCGGTATACGGCAAAGGTGGCATCGGTAAATCAACCACAAGCTGCAACATTTCCGTTGCCCTTGCTAAGCGCGGCAAAAAGGTTTTACAGATTGGCTGCGACCCGAAACATGACAGCACCTTTACCCTGACCGGATTTTTAATTCCCACCATTATCGACACCCTCCAAGAAAAGGATTTCCACTACGAAGACATTTGGCCAGAAGATGTCATTTACAAAGGCTACGGTGGCGTGGATTGTGTCGAGGCAGGTGGCCCGCCAGCAGGAGCAGGTTGCGGCGGTTATGTCGTTGGTGAAACGGTCAAACTCCTCAAGGAACTCAACGCTTTCGACGAATACGATGTCATTCTCTTTGATGTCCTAGGCGACGTGGTTTGTGGTGGTTTTGCAGCTCCCTTGAACTATGCAGACTACTGCCTCATCGTTACTGACAATGGTTTTGATGCATTATTCGCAGCGAATCGGATCGCAGCCTCGGTACGGGAAAAAGCACGGACGCATCCCCTACGTTTAGCTGGTCTAATCGGTAATCGCACCTCAAAGCGTGACCTCATCGAAAAGTATGTCAGCCATGTGCCCATGCCAGTACTAGAAGTTTTGCCTCTCATCGAAGACATTCGTGTATCGCGAGTGAAAGGCAAGACTTTATTTGAGATGGCCGAGAAAGATCCCATGTTGGATTATGTTTGCGATTTCTATTTAAATATTGCTGACCAAGTCCTCGCTGCTCCTGAGGGTGTCGTGCCTAGTGAATCGCCGGATCGTGAACTGTTTAGCCTCTTGTCGGATTATTATCTCAATCCCCCCAAGGAGAAAGAAGATGAGCTTGATCTGATGATGGTCTAGGGAAATAAAACGGCGATCGCCACCCAGTTAAAAAACAACATTTTTGTAACTTGTTGAGAAAATCCCAGCCTGTACTTCAATAGAAACCATGAACTTGGGTTAAATTTTGATCCAGAGTAAACTTTCTTCCCAAAATCAGAATCATATTTGAAGATGGGACTAAAACCTCTCCCCCATAAACCTTTAATCCATAGTTTGTAGTTGATTAGACGAGGAGTAAGCCGTGAGCTTTTTTGAACAAATCAAACCCAGCATTAAAACCAAATGGTTGGACTATTACGAAAATAACCATGAATGGCTAAAGCTCCTCATGGATGGTGGCGAATTTGTCGAAACCCCCGACGGCGGTCGTCGTCCCCAAGGTTCTGTTGTGATCGGTGCAGTAAGTTCCATGGAACCTCGCCTCGCAGAGATTCTTTACCACTTCTTCTTAGTCCACGCGAACTATGACACCGTCGTTGATGTTGTCGGCTTAAACTTTGACCCGACAAGAGAACTGACAAACCTCCAGTCGTCTGGTGCTGCAGCAAAACCCATTATCGCTCCGCCACCAAAAGTTACGGCTCCTGCTCCCGCTGAATAATTTTTCAAGAATTACAGCCACAACCACCTGTAGGATTTGCCCCCAGAAATATTTAGGGGGCGATCGCTCCCCTTAGCAGCAGTCGGACTTATTTGCTCCCAGATACCAGACTTGGAAAAAATATTTCTCTCAAAACCCATTCAAAACAACTCATTAAAAACAATTGCTCGAAGTTGTATCTAAGGAGATTTCTATGACTGTTGCCCAAGAAAAACCAGCTGTAACCTTTGAATGCGAAAGCGGCAATTACCATACCTTTTGCCCCATTAGCTGCGTTGCGTGGCTGTACCAAAAAATTGAAGATAGTTTCTTCCTCGTTATTGGCACAAAAACCTGCGGTTACTTCCTCCAGAACGCCATGGGAGTAATGATCTTTGCAGAGCCACGGTACGCGATGGCAGAACTCGAAGAAAGTGATATTTCCGCCAAACTCAACGACTACGACGAACTAAAAAGATTATGCGAACAAATTAAGCGCGATCGCAACCCCAGTGTGATTGTGTTTATCGGGACTTGCACCACCGAGATCATCAAAATGGATCTCGAAGGTTTCTCCCCAAGACTTGAACAAGAAATTGGCATTCCCATCGTAGTTGCCCGCGCTAACGGCTTAGATTATGCCTTTACCCAAGGGGAAGATACGGTTCTCGCTGCCATGGCAAACCGCTGCCCCACTGAAGAGCCAGCCCCTGTCAAAGTCGAAGAGCAGGAAAATGCAACTCGCTTCCAGAAACTCTTAAGTTTGGGTCTGAAAAAAGAAGAAGAAGCTGCTCCGACTCCCGTAGTGCCTAAGCATGATCCGTTGATCCTGTTCGGTTCACTTCCTGATCCCGTTGCGACAAACCTTTCCCACGAACTAAAAAAGCAAGGTGTCGAAGTTTCTGGTTGGCTTCCCACCAAACTCTACACAGAGCTGCCTGTCGTTAAACCCGGCTATTTTGTCGCGGGGGTAAATCCTTTCCTCAGCCGCACCGCTACAACTTTGATGCGTCGCCGCAAGTGTAAACTCATTGGCGCACCATTCCCCATTGGCCCCGATGGAACCCGCGCTTGGGTCGAGAAAATCTGTTCTGTGTTGGGTATCGAACCCCAAGGTTTAGCCGAAAGAGAAGCCCAAATTTGGGAGAGCTTAGAAGATTATTTACAGCTCATTCGCGGTAAGTCCGTTTTCTTTATGGGTGACAATTTGCTCGAAGTGTCCCTCTCTAGATTCCTCATTCGTTGTGGCATGACCGTGGATGAAATTGGTATTCCCTACATGGATAAGCGTTACCAAAAAGCGGAGCTCGATTTCCTTGTGCAAACTTGTGAAGAAATGGGCGCACCGATTCCCCGCATTGTGGAGAAGCCAGACAACTATAATCAGATTCAACGTATTAATGAACTGAAGCCTGATCTTGTGATTACGGGTATGGCCCACGCGAATCCTTTGGAAGCTAGAGGCATTAATACGAAGTGGTCGGTGGAATTCACTTTTGCTCAGATTCATGGCTTTACTAATGCCCGCGATATCCTTGAGCTAGTGACTCGTCCGATGCGTCGGAACGAAAGTATTAAGGATTTGGGTTGGGATAAACTGGTTAGAGAAGACGCTCTAGTCTAAAAATATTTATTTCTACACAGATAATACGGAATCATTTAGTTATGGTTCCGTTTTTTTATTGGCTAAAAATGAAGATTAATCCTTTCAAAAAGTGGCGATCGCCGTCAAAACGAGCGGCAGAAGCCCAAGATTTTTTCAATTACTCCTATCACTCTCCCGGCACAATGCCCGGCACTTTGTCCGTTGACCAAGATTCTACCTCGCCTCAAATTTCATTGATTGATTATGATCCAGAAAATTGGCTCAGGGCAGATCATATTTCCCCGGAAGAATGCAGCCAACATTTAAACACAGTATCGGTGTCTTGGGTTGATATTGGCGGCGTGGGTGACCCCGATATTTTTCAGCGGCTAGGTGATGTTTTTCGGTTACACCCGCTGATTTTAGAAGATATTTTTAATATCCCCCAACGCCCAAAGCTAGAGGAATATGAAGACCAATTATTAATCATTATTCAGATGGTCGTTATTCAGCCCAAACGCCAAGGATTTCGGTTAGAGCAAGTGAGTTTTATTCTCTCGGAACACTATCTTTTAACTGTGCAAGAAGAGGATGAGGAAGATAGTTTTGGAAGTATCCGCGATCGCCTAAAACAAAACAAAGGGTCTATCCGTAAACGGGGAGCTGATTTTCTAGCCTATGCCCTCTGGGATGCGGTGATTGATGGCTTTTTTCCGGTGCTGGAAATGATCGGCGATCGCATCGAAGATTTAGAAGACGAAGTGGTTATTTCTCCCACGCCCCAAACCCTGACCGAGGTTCACCAAGTTAGGCGAGAATTATTAGCTTTGCGCCGTGCCATTTGGCCCCAAAGGGATGCCCTGAGTGTTTTAATCCGCGAGCATAGCAGCCTCATTCAGCCAGAAACTTTGCAATATTTTCGGGATTGCCACGACCATACAGTGATGCTGATCGACGTAATTGAAACCTATCGAGAATTAGCCTCCAGCCTAATGGATGTTTATCTTTCTTCGGTCAGCAATAAAATGAATGAAGTGATGCAATTACTCACCGTAATTTCGACAATTTTTATCCCACTAACTTTTATTGCCGGTATTTATGGCATGAACTTTAATCGGGAGACATCTAAGTGGAATATGCCCGAACTAGATTGGCAATATGGTTATGTTTTCTGTTTAGGTGTGATGGGCGGAATTACTGTGATTTTATTGTTTTTCTTTTGGCGCAAAGGTTGGCTACGTATTCAATCTTTAGGAGATACTACCTCCATGCCAAAACCCAAGGATTCAGGCTTTTCTTGATAGGTAATGATATGGAGAAAATAAAGCCAAGAATAGTGTTAAAAAATTTAATCTTAATTACTTTTCCTAGGGCGATACTTGTGTGGAAACGGTTAAAACTTGGGGCGGGGTAGCATCGGGGGGATAGCGCAACTGGACATTGACAAAGCGGCGATCGCCGGCTGGCATTGCAAAGGTGGCTAAAGGCTCGCCCTGCTGACCGCGTTTTTGGACGAGATGAAAATATTTGGTGCGGGGTAAACCTGCGTCATCTTTATAGCTAATTTGAACTGTGCCTCGGAAAAAAGTGGCGGTTGGTAGGGGTTCAAAAAATCTGAGAGCTTCATTGGTTGCGCTTTGCTTAATCGGTGTTTCTAGAGCAACATTCACCATCTGAGTTTCAGTGGTGGGATTATATAGCGGCAGCGTTAAATCATAATGAACGCCATAGTTACCATGGGCGGCGTAGGCGGTGTCGTCGTAACGGCGGATCATCGGGGCGGTTTGTACTTGGCCTGTGCCGTGGGTTCCGCCCACTAGCGTGCTAATGCCACAGGAAAACGTTTCGCCTGCTGCGGGAATGGTCAAATCTTGCTGAGAATATCACAATGCTGAGTTTTCCAAGTGTCTTCCTTGAAGGTTTCAAGCTTCTCATAGGGGTATTTCATTAGACACAATGAATATTTATCAAATCTTCATACGAAATAGTTCTGAGGATTAAATTACAAGATGAATAACTTGTTACTATATTGCCTAAAGATAGGTTTTAAAAATTAAACAACAGCTAGATTTCTTCACCATTGACCTCCTAATAAATCCGAGGTGATTGCTACTTTTTATACTATGTAATTTTTATGAATTTTATGAATTTTCTCAGGCCAAATAAAGACTGATCATGACAAGAAAAATATTAACCTGCCCAAATTGTAAAGACTCACATATTGATGTAATTAACACAGCCTCTTTTTTTAAATGCAACAACTGTAGTTTGATTTTTGAAGTGGCTAACGAGACCAGTGAATCACAAAAAAAGAAGAGCTGGTTAACAAATGTAGATGAAATGCTAGCGGATGCTGCGGATCAAATTCTTGATGATTTATTTTGAAGTTAAACCAATTGGTAAAGTTGCAGTCATGAACAAACTCAATAAGTTAGTATTATTTAGCCTGATTACTTTAATCGGCATGAGTTCAACGGGATGTGGAACGCTTGTAAAAATTGCTGGCAGCAAAACCAGCAGACGAGTTGTTACAGGTATTGTCGCTCAAGTAGCTTTGGAGTGTGCTATGAATGGTTGCTTTGGGGATGAAGCCGCCGCGAAAGAGTTGCAAGAATCACCCAAGATTTTTATCGAAGCGCATTTTCAAGCTATCAATAATGGTGAATATACAAAAACTTGGAATTCATTATCCCCTAGCTTTCACGAAAGACAGGCTCCAAAAGGTGGATATGCAGGATATGTCCAATGGTGGAGAGATGATGTCAATCAAGTCAGTATCAACTCTATAAACATAGAGCAACAAACTCCAAACAGCGCGGTGGTAGATACCCTGTTGACGTTCCATAAACATAGCGGCTCATCACCTTCTATGAAAATAAGGTTACATCTTATTTGGGAGGAACAAAGTAAGCGGTGGTTGATTGATGAATCAGAGAGTATTTGATCCTTACTACCTTGTTAGTTGATCGATCCTTCAGCAAGATTTGTAAAAGCGTACACCTTATTTTTTGAAGTAATACCTCGATTGAAATGAACGCAGATAAGCGAGAGTCAAATCGCTTTTAGTATGGAAGTCTGAGATTCATACAATCCTGTCATCCCCCATATTTAGAGTAGTGTCACGAATGATCCATAATTTACTCTTGTACTATTCCAATCGAGGTGCTTCCGTGGCAATGGTTAAAACTTGGGGCGGGGTAGCGTCGGGGGGATAGCGCAACTGGACATTAACAAAGCGGCGATCGCCGGCGGGCATCTCTAACTGCACAAGGGGTTGACCTTCTTGGCCGCGCTTTTGCACGAGATGGACATATTTTGTGCGTGGAAAACCTGCGTCATCTTTATAGCTAATTTGTACTGTGCCTCGGAAAAAAGTGGCGGTTGGTAGGGGTTCAAAAAATCTGAGAGCTTCATTGGTTGCGCTTTGCTTAATCGGTGTTTCTAGAGCAACATTCACCATCTGAGTTTCAGTGGTGGGATTATATAGCGGCAGCGTTAAATCATAATGAACGCCATAGTTACCATGGGCGGCGTAGGCGGTGTCGTCGTAACGGCGGATCATCGGGGCGGTTTGTACTTGGCCTGTACCGTGGGTTCCGCCCACTAGCGTGCTAATGCCATAGGAAAAGGTTTCGCCTGCTGCGGGAATGGTGAGATCCCATTGTTCTGTATCGTAAATTTGGGTTTTCCAGCCCGCACCAAGGGACACGCCTGCGACTCTGCCATAGATAATGCCACCTTCTGCGCCGGGAACGGTGGGAGGGCGATCGCGGGGGGTAGAAAGTTCACCGGAAATTAGGGTTTCCTGCCATTCTTCAAGAGTTGGCGCACGGTAAGAACCATCGGGATTTTCCTTTTCAAAAAGTGCCAAACTCGCCAGATAAACTGGAGCGTCGCTATAAAGTTCTAGATAAGTGGATCTGCCATTGAGCGGTGGTTCGAGTTCTCGCACAGGAATTGGCAAATCGATCAACATCCCATAGCTTTTCGGTGCAATGGTCATCGATTGGGGAAAAATACTTTGGCGGCGATCGCGCAACACATCACTCATGACCCGGCTACCGGGCCCGGCAAAAACATTGCCCTGGGGATTTAGCTGATAGGGTTCGATATCAAAAAATGGCGCATCGGGCTGACTTAGGTAACTTGCTCCCGTTAAAAAATAAATCGTGACTGGTTCTTCGCTGGGATTGTAGGCGATCGCCCCCACATGGAGACTGCGTAAATCCTCCGGATCTTGGGCATGGGCAACATGGTGGGCAAACAGATCAAACCGTCCCCCAAAAGCATAATCAAGGTGAGCCTCAGGATTTTCTTTCCCATCAGCCGGAAATGTGGAGAGCAAAATCCCTTCACCAAGCACCTTTTCCGGACTATTGCTATTAAAAACAGGTACTGAGTTAAGTTGCCCCGGCAAAACCCGCACTTCCTGCGGGCGCACAACTTCAACGGGCGTTTGAGCAATCAGTAGTTCAGGAAAAAAGAACATGGTAAGTCACTAACTAAAAAATGGGCGATCGCCCTTAAAACATAAAAGCAAATCACCAATCCCAGACGTAAATTGTTAAAACTTTTATCCCACAAGTCTCGGATTAACCCGCAGACAAACCCTTACTCGCAAGCCATTCATCATTAAACAGACGAGATTGATACCGCGCACCACTATCACAAAGCACTGTCACAATCGTATGTCCCGGCCCCATATCCTTCGCAATTTTGTAAGCCGCGCCGACATTAATCCCCACAGAACCACCCATAAACAGACCATCTTTGCGCAGCAGCTGATAAACCACTTTTAGCGCTTCAGGATCAGTCACTCGTACCGCATCATCCAGCGGCACATCTTCCATATTGGCGGTAATGCGACCTTGGCCAATCCCTTCCGTCACCGAATTGCCTTCCTTTTCCAGCTTGCCATCTTTGACATAGCTGTAGAGCACACTACCCATCGGGTCAGCCACCACACATTTCACATCAGGATTTTGCTCTTTTAAATAAAGCGCAGTACCCGCATAGGTTCCACCTGTACCCGTTGCCGCTGTCCAAGCATCAATTTTGCCGTCTGTTTGCGTCCAGATTTCAGGGCCAGTGGTTTCATAATGGGCGCGGCGATTCGCAAGATTATCAAACTGATTTGCCCAAATGGCATTTTCTGTTTCTTCCGCTAAGCGCTTAGACCATTTCACATAGTTATTGGGGTTGGCGTAGGGCACTGCCGGCACGGTGATCACTTCTGCCCCTAGGGTGCGGAGCAAATCAATTTTTTCTTTGGACTGGGTTTCGGGAATCACAATGACACACTTATAGCCCTTGGCATTACAAATATGGACTAAACCAATACCTGTATTGCCTGCCGTACCTTCAACAACCGTGCCACCGGGCTTGAGGAGTCCCCGCTCTTCTGCGTCTTTAATGATAAACAAAGCGGCACGATCTTTGACGGAGCCGCCGGGGTTAAGAAATTCTGCTTTTCCTAAAATTTCACAGCCTGTTTCTTCGCTAAAACTGTTGAGGCGAATGAGGGGGGTATTTCCGACTGTTCCGACAAAACCGTCTCGAATATTCATGGGCTAATAATGTACGTTTAAGGTTGTTTGGGCGTTAATAATTGCAATCTCATCATTTTGACATGGCAATGGTCAATCCTTAAATTCGCAATGCCCAGCTAGGCTCAACCTCAGTTGTGCTTAAAGAATTAAATCTCAACTGTTCGAGAAAAAGCGAGACTCAGAGACAAGGAAACGCATCCATAGTTAGTCTTTTTTTCCTTCAAATCTATAAGCCAACAAGGTCAAAATCTCTTCAGTCTCCCCATCTCCCCCTCACCGTGTCATCGCTGCAGGCTCTGCTGAATTGGCAAGTATGCTGGCGATCGCCCCACCCATAAATCCTTCTCCCTTGCAAACCCAAAGCTAAACCCACCTATCCCCTAGGCATCAGGAGGCTCATCGAGGTGCTCAGAAGCCTCACGGTAAAGATTGTAAATGTGGGCATCTTTCAAGCTATAAAAAACATTACGCCCCTGCTTTTCGTAACGCACTAATCGCATGGTGCGCAAAATTCTTAGCTGGTGAGAGACTGCGGACTCACTCATTTCCACCGCTGCCGCCAAATCCCTGACCCGCATGGACTGCAATGCTAAGGCCGACAAAATACGCCAACGATTTGGATCACCCAACACCCCAAAAAATTCGGCCATACGCTGGGCTTTCTCCCGACTGAGCAGCTGCTGGATCGGCCAAACTGCAAATTCTTCACAACAGGGTTTTACTCGTTCAACATCAGAATCATTCATTTAATTACCTCCTTTCAATCTCCGCCCCATCACACATCAACGAAGTCAACTTAACTTAATTACTTAAAACTTTTTTATAAAAAATTATCTCCCTAAGGATACCTGAATACCTGTTCATGTGTTAATATCATGGAAAGCATGAATAGCTGTTCAAGTATTTATGTCTTGTAACTTTCGTTTTTTGTAAAGGGAGAATTCTGACCCATGGCAACTGCAACTCAAATCAAATGCGATTGTCCGACTTGTACCTGTGGTGTTGATCTAGCTTCAGCGGTCAAAAAAGACGGCAAAAATTACTGTAGTGACGCTTGCGCCAATGGTCATCCTGATGGGGCGGGTTGTGGTCATGCGGGCTGCAACTGTGGCAACTAGAGGCGGGCGATCGCCAAATCTTGTAGCCATCACACAATAGGCATTTCAGTCATCTTTAGAAGCTTGCTTCTAAAACAGGAGTAAGCTTTGTAATATTCAACGTCAGTTATGGATAAGAATGTAGCCAAAATTCTTTAGAGAAAAGAAGACACGGAGAGGGAAAGACACGGGGAAGCAACGAAAATTTGCATTTTTTGAAAGCGAGTAGGATTGTTTGCATAGAAACATCTCCCGATCTCTCACTCTCCCATTCACCGCGTCATACTTTCGAACATGCTTAAGCAAAACTCACGATATTCAGGAAAAAGACCAAGGTAAAGACTGTAGAAAGCACTGTTCCGAGGAAATCTAAAAAGAAGCGAGTCTTGCCCTGATATACTAATTTACGCCCTGTGCCGAGCCTATAGAAGGTGATGAGGCATCGTTCCTGACGGGATGACTGTATACATACAAGCGTAAAGAAAATCAGTGGATCTCAAACACCTTTTCCAAACCGAAAATCCTATCCTCGGCGTTGTTCATTTACTGCCTTTACCCACCTCGGCGCGCTGGGGAGGCAATCTACGTCAAGTAATGGATCGCGCCGAACAAGAAGCAACCGCCCTCGCCGCTGGTGGTATTGACGGCATTATCGTTGAAAATTTTTTTGATGCACCGTTCACGAAAAGTCAGGTGGATCCCGCGACGATCGCCGCGATGACGTTGATAATGGATCGTCTGTCGGGCTTGGTGACGGTTCCCCTTGGTTTGAATGTGCTGCGTAATGATGCAAAAAGTGCCATGGCGATCGCCGCTTGTACTGGCGCAAAATTTATTCGAGTCAATGTCCTTACGGGAGTAATGGCAACGGATCAAGGCCTCATCGAAGGCAACGCCCACGAACTTTTAAAATATCGCCGCGAGTTAGATGCAGAGGTTGCGATTTTGGCCGATGTCCTCGTGAAACATGCCCACCCCATCAGTACCCCAAACCTCACCGCTGCTATCCATGACACCGTTGAAAGAGGCCTAGCCGACGCTGTGATCTTGTCCGGTTGGGCCACGGGCCATGCTCCCAAAATGGATGATATTAAAGATGCCCGCAAAAATGCTGGGGATACCCCACTGTTGATTGGCAGTGGAGCAACCTGGGAAAATATCGGTAACCTCTTACAAATTGCCGATGGGGCGATCGTTGCCAGTTCCCTTAAGCGCCACGGCAAAATTTCCCAGCCCATCGATCCATTGCGGGTCTCACAATTTATGGAATCTGCCGAACAGGGTATTAAAATTCGTCAAATGCGCCAGAAACAATTTGCCTAGGAAAAAGCGTCTCATTCCTGAGAGCCTCCTGAAATTTTGCTAAAAGCTTTCGACGAGATTCAAGATCAACCAGGGTGATCTGTCACTGGAGGCCTTTGGCGACTAATATGTAGAGAGTTTGTCTAGAGTTTTTGTTTTACGCGCTATGGTACGCAGACGTTCCCAGCCTTGGATTCATCAATGGTCCCGCCCGATAATTGGGGCGATCGCCATTCTTGGTTTTTGTCTTACCACCTATCTCACCCTGACACGACTCCTCGGCCAATCAGTCGCCTGTGGAACCGAAGCTGCCGCTAGTTGTAGCGATGTACTATCTAGTCCCTATGCCACAGTCTTTGGTTTACCCCTCTCCCTATTTGGGGCGATCGCCTATTTAGGCATGTCAGGATTTGCCCTTGCGCCCCTAGCCATCAGCATTGAAGACAATAAAAAACTCCGCACCAAACTAGAAGAATGGACATGGCTATTTTTACTAGTCGGCGCTGTCACCATGAGTATCTTCAGTGGCTATCTGATGTACATACTCTTCGCCAAAATTGGCGGCCTGTGCCTTTACTGCATTGCCTCAGCCACATTTTCCGCCGCCTTCCTCATCCTCGTACTCACCGGAAGAGTCTGGGAAGACTGGGGTGAAGTTTTCCTCATCGCCTTTGTCGTTGCCATCATCACAGTCATCAGTACCCTCGGTATTTTCAACAGTATTGAGCGGGGCATTCAAGGAAATATCCCCATTTACAACGAAGCCGGCAAAGAAGTGATTAGCACCGCGCCTCCCCGTTCACCACAGCCCCCCGACGGCTGGGAAGTCACAACAACCTCAGGCGAATCAGAAATTGCACTAGCAGAACACCTCGCTAACATTGGCGCTAAAAAATTTGGTGCCTACTGGTGTCCCCACTGTTACGAGCAAAAACAACTCTTTGGACCAGAAGCCTTCGAGAAAATCGATTACATTGAATGTGCAGCCGATGGAAAAAATGCCCAACCTCAAGTCTGCGCAGCAGCTGGTCTCGAAGGATTTCCGACATGGGACGTGGACGGTCAACGCTATTCTGGCACCCAAACCCTAGAACAGCTAGCTGAAGCCTCAGGCTACGAAGGCCCACAGGATTTCAAATATGCTTTATCTCGTTAAGTCAAATTTATTTCCATAACTTGCGGAGCGTGAGGGATTAAAACTGTAGAAAGCAAATAATCATCCTCTTGCGGTAAACCTATGGCAAAACTCAACCGAAAGCTGTGGATAAAATCTAGGCGCTGGGCTAAAAAAAATGCCCGCGTTTTTTTCACAGCAGGTTCGGTTAGCGCTGTTATTATTGGCCTGCGGTTTTTTTCACTCTTGCAAATTTTCGAACTGGCCGCCTTTGATGCGCTACTCAATTTTCGTCCAGCCGAACCCACGGATGACCGAGTACGTGTTGTCGCCATCAATCAAAGAGATATTAATCAATATAAATGGCCCCTTGAAGATACGATTCTTGCTGAGCTAATCCAAAAAATTGACGCACAACAGCCGGCTGCCATTGGCCTCGATATTGTCCGCGATCGCCCCCTTGGTCGAGGTCAAGCCGAGCTAGAAACAGTCATTCGAAATTTACCATATTTTGTTGGCATCGAAGTCTTAAACGTCGACCCCGATTTTCGGACACCAGCATTACCTATCATGTGGAAGGAAGACGAAAATGGCGAACTCAAAGACGGCGTTGGGTTTAACAACTTTCCCCTTGATGCCGATGGCGTTGTCCGCCGTAACAGTTTGTACTGGACGGTAGACGGCAACACAAAACGCAGCTTTGCATTACAGCTGGCATGGCAATATTTAGAAAGAATAGAAGGAATTTATCCGGAAGGCTACCCAGCAGAAAACCCCCGCTATTTAAAACTTGGATCGACAATTTTTTATGACCTCAGAGATTTTCACAGTCTCTATGGCTGGTTAAATCCGCAGGATAACTACCAGATGGTCTCTAATTTGCGCCAGCCAGAAAAATTATCGATGGTCAGCTTGTCTGAGGTGATGAATGATGAAATTCCCCCAGATTTTTTCCGCGATCGCATCGTCATGATCGGAGATATTTCAGAAAGCACAAAAGATTTATTTCTCAGTCCCTTCAGAAATCGTTTTAGCAGCAATCTTGACCGTATCGGCGGCGTTGAAATTCATGCAAACTTTACCAGCGAAATTTTAAGTGCGACCCTCGATGGCCGACCGCTGATTTCATTTTTCTCCCTTTGGCAGGATTCGCTATTTATTATTGTTGCGGCAACCCTAGGTTCTGCAGTCGTCTGGCGGTGGCGATCGCCTATCCGAGGAGGCATAGCATTACTCATTTCCATCAGTAGTCTCCTTGGCGGCAGCTATATTTTATTTTTCACCTCCGGCCTAGTTTTTCCGATTTTCCCTTGCCTTTTGAGCCTTATGGGGTCAGCCACAGTCGTGACCATGTACCTCGCCCACCAAGAAAAAGAACTAAGCCGCTCCAAAGAATTTTTCCAGCTCATTATCAATAACATCCCCGATCCAGTTTTCGTTAAAGACAGCAATTATGTCCTCACCGTTGTTAACGATGCCTTTTGTCGTCTCATTGGTCGTTCAGCTGCCGCCGTTGTCGGGAAATCAGACCATGACTTATTTATCCCATCAGAAGCACAACATTTCCGCCAGCAAGACGAAAAAGTCTTGCAAACAAAAACATCCAAAGAAAACGAAGAATCCCTTACCAGTTCCAACGGCGAAAACTACCTCCTTGCCACCAAGCGATCACTACACAAAGACGGTGCAGGCAACATTTTCCTAGTTGGCGTTATTCGAGATATTACCGAACGCAAAAAACTAGAAGCCGAATTACGCCGCACAGCAGAAGAATTAACCCGTTCCAATCACGAATTAAAAGCATCAGAAAAACGACTGCGCCACCAAGCCAACCACGATCCCCTCACTGGATTACCCAATCGAAAGCTCTTTTACGAAACCCTACAGCAACTCTTAGATTGGGGCGAATCAAACAAGCAGCTTGTCAGCCTTTTATTTTTAGATTTAGATGGCTTTAAACCAGTCAACGACACATTAGGGCACGACATTGGCGATATGCTTCTCCAAGCCGTTGCCCAACGAATCAAAAATTGTCTCAGAATGAGCGACGTCGTCAGCCGACTGGGCGGTGACGAATTTACCGTTCTTTTACCCGGCATTAAGCAACCCCTAGACAGTGCAATAGTCGCGCAAAAAATTCTGGCAACAGTCTCTGCTCCATACAAACTAGACGACCACGACATTAACATCACCGTCAGTATCGGCATTAGCGTTTATCCCGAAGACGACACCAGTGTAGCTGAGCTCATTAAGTTAGCTGATACAGCCATGTATAAGGCCAAAAGAAGCGGTCGAAACCAATATTGCATGACTCCCAACCTCATTCACATAGCAGAACAAAACCTAGAAAAGCAACTATGAGGCATAAAAAAGCCTAGAATGTCATCGTTTCATAACAAAGATTTCTCTTTTATGTTATAAATATTGAGCGCTAGTTCCGCAAGCTTTGTATACTTTTTGCCATAAAACCAAGGTATATAGACTGTTTGCATGGGATCAATCGCAAAATTGCGTTGCCAACATTAGACTAAAACAGGGATTTTGACCTAATAAATTCTTTATCAAAACTTCTAGAAATACGTAAATGTACTGAATTCTTAGTTTAAGATATTTAGTAAGAGACTTTTCGGAACTACCGAAACTATCATGGGCATCGCTTCTAAGCTTATATTAATCAATATCGCACTTGCTAATTTTCTGCTTCCCAGTAATGCAGTTGCGGCTTCCTTATCGGGATACACGGCCATCTCTGGTTCTGATAAGCAAATTGCCATCTCTGAGATCGCGTTTGAACCAGCTAACGGCGGCGAGTGCCGCGGCGACGACAAATGTGCTGCGGGTGGTGCCTACTAGGTTTTCAGTGCAGTAGGACTGTATATCGTTTATATCAATGTTTCTACCGGATAGAGAGTTTTCAGTTTTCTATCTGGAGTTGCTTTTTTAACCTGAGTTCGGGTTAAGCAGAGTTTGTGGTGGTGGCACAGTGGATAGTAGGGAAAGTGGTGGGGAGATCTCTCCTGCTCATTGGTTTGGACAAGAATTTCGTGGGAACAATATCCATATTTTCTGTGTCTCCGAGTCCCCACGTCTCCTTGTCTCAAAGAATTTGTAATGGCCTTTTGCTGTTGTGAAGGATAAAATAGTCTCCGAGTCTTCACGTCTCTTTGTCTCAAAGAATTTCAGATGCAATCTTTAAGTAAAACTGACGTTTTTTAGGAGTCATCGACTCTAATAGTGGTGAGTTTTATGTGCTCTAGTCTTTGCAATTTAAGCTGTACCGAGTTTCTATACCTGTGATTGAGTTCGTGCCGGAGGCGCGTTTACAGAGTTGCGAGAGTTGATAACGATCTAGTAAAGCGCCGGAAAAATCTGCTCCCGTAATTTCTGCGTCGGTAAAGTTTGTGCCGGGTGCAACAGCGTCTGTAAAAATAGCATTGGTTAAATCAGCTCCAGACATATTGACTTGATCCATAAAGGCTTCAGTTAAATTTGCTTCGGTCAAATCTGTATTCATGAAATTTCCTTCGGTAAGAATTGCTCGGCTGAGATCGCTGCGATGAAAGTTGCTACTTCTCACGTCAGCGCGGGCAAAGCTAGCGGCTCGCAGTTGTTGGCCAGAAAAGTCTTTGTTAGGAAGTTCTGAGTAGGTGTAGTTTAATTTGCTATCTTGGGCGATCGCCGGCAGAGACATGCCTAAAATCAGTGTGGCCATCACTAGCAACAAAGAGGCCCTGCGGCAAATCCAGCGTAGCGGAGTAGATATTTGCTGTGGAAAAAAAATTTTCATATTGTTGTAAATGCTGAATTAAGTCACTGCTACTACCTTAGCGAATTGCGTTTTAGGCGCTATATCCTGCAGAGGGCAGTCGATGATCAGTATCAGTATGTGTGATGTAAAAAGCTATTTGGCGCGTGTTAAATACGCATCACACCTGAGGCTTTGTATTTTAAGTTACCAAAAAAAAACAAATGAATGGCGATATTGGCAGTTATAAATTTTGCCTAAAACGTTAAGCGACAAGCTTCTAGCCGCAAGGACGATTTTTTAGGTGTGAGGAAAATTGAGATCTATGACTTTTATTCGCAACGCATCATTAGCATTAGCTACGACTGCAGCTTTGGTTCCGGCCGGTCAGGCGATCGCCGCAGACTACCTCGACATCAACCACCTTGGCCAAAACACCGAAGACTCCATGTCACAGGTCAACAGCGTTTTTCAACTGCGCGATGTTGCACCTTCCGACTGGGCATTTGACGCACTCCGTAACCTTGTCGAAAAATATAACTGTATCGTGGGTTATCCCGACGGTACATTCCGTGGTAATCGTCCCCTCAGCCGTTATGAATTTGCAGCAGGCTTAAACGCTTGTCTCCAGCAGATCGAACGCCTTATTACCGGCGGTTCCGATGTTGATGCAGCAGACATTACTCGCTTGCGTGCACTCGTCCAAGAATTTGAAGCAGAACTTGCGACTCTCGGTGCTCGTGTCGATGATCTCGAAGGCCGCGTTGAATTCCTCGAAGATAACCAGTTCTCCACCACCACTAAACTAGTCGGTGAGACAGCCTTCGTTGTCGCTGATACCTTCGGAGATGGTGCTGATACCGAAACAGTTTTCCATAACAAAGTCCGTTTGATGCTAGTTTCCAGCTTCACCGGAAAAGATAAACTCTATACTCGCTTAACTGCGGGTAACGTTGGTGCCTCATTCACTGGCAACTATGATGTTCCAACACAAGAAGGTCGTTTTTCCTACGACGGACCCAGCGGCAACAATGTCATCATCGACCGGTTACATTATGTTTTCCCCCTCGGTAGCAAAACAACAGTCACCACAATGGCTCGCCTTGGTGCACATCATTTCTATGCAGACACTTTCAACTCAGGTCTAGAAGCCGGTGGTGGTGCAAACGGCGCATTATCTCGCTTCGCTGAGCGTAACCCAATTTATCGTCTCGGTATTGGCGGTCCTACTACAGGCATTGGTTTTAAACACAACTTCAATGACACTTTTCAACTTTCTGCTGGTTATCTCGCAAAAAACGGTAGTAACCCTGCCGCTGAGAATGGCCTTTTTGACGGAACTTACTCTGCTCTAGCCCAATTAGTCGTTAAGCCTAGCGACAAGTTTAAGTTTGGCGCGACCTACGTTCGAGGTTACGATACCTCCACTGATACTTTTGCCTTTGGCGGCACTGGAACAGGTATCGCCAATAGCCTTCCCGGCATTGGTGTTGCCGGAACGGGTCTAACAAGTAATTCCTTCGGTCTCCAAGGTCAATTTGATATTAGCCCTAAATTTAGCCTTCGTGCTTGGGGTGGTTACACTGATGTTGATGCTGTTGGTGGTGGTGAAGCTGATATTTGGAACTACGCTGTTGCGGCTGTATTCCCTGATCTTGGTAAGGCTGGCAACATGGGTGCGATTATTGTTGGTGCAGCCCCCCATGTCACTGATCTAACAGATGGTGCTGGTGTTGATCAACTTGGCACTAGTAATGATACTCCTTTCCACATTGAAGGTTTCTACAAGTACCAGTTGACAAAGAATATTTCCATCACGCCCGGTATTATCTGGCTCACCTCTCCTAATCAAAATGATAGTAACGATGACATTGTAATCGGTGCTCTTCGTACAACTTTCAAATTCTAATTGTGCTTATTAGGATTATTTGCATTAAAGAAGTTAGTTAAAGAAAGCCTTTGTTAAATCAGGGGCTTTTTTATGGAATAAGCATTAATGTTCTATGGCGCTATATTTATATAGCCAAGGCGAGGAAGCTTAGTACAAAAATTTTGGGGTTCAAAAGTCGGGGCTTTTGCCAAGGGTTTGGTTTACTTCGTCAGTTTTTTACAAATTTTCGATTTTTTAGTCCTCAACTAATTGGCCTTGACTGTAGACATTTCAAATAGGGATTAAGATATGTCTTTTGCAAGGAAAAGTAGAGGTTGATTTTGCGTGAATTATGTAACTTATTGAAATTTCTTCTGCCTTGGGTATTTTTCTTGGGGAAGGATAAATGCTGTTTCTATTTTTTATCGAAATCACTATTTGTACAAAGACAGAGGACATAAGAGCACTAGACAAGCGCTCCACCGCAACTAGAACCACTGCCTGCGGTGCAGCCGTAGCAATAGGGTTTAGTCGCAACTAGCTGAATGAGGTCTAAGGTATTTGCTTCTAAAAGTTTTGAGACCGTTAGGCGATCGCCGGATTTTGTGCGAGCGGGAATATTTTCCATTTGATTAAAATCACAGTCAAAGATGTTACCGAGATAATCTATCGAAAGTTGATTACGGCACATCAAATTAGCGACGGTTGATTCGTTATGATGGCGCTCTAAAAACTGAAGGTAGGGAATGTATAAATGCTGTTTTTCTAGATAGTTTTTAATGCGACCAATGGGCAAATTTGTGATAGTGAATAGGTGATTAAATTTGATTTTAAAATGCTTTTCAAGATATTTTTTATAGTCTTTTTCTAGGGCACTTTGTTCAGGAGTCAGGGAGAAATTTGTATTCTGTGGAATGGGGGGGTTGTAGACTAAATCAAGATTTAAATCAGGATTTGTGCCATATCCTAAAGTATTTAGTTTTTGGATGGCGGCGATGGAATCTTGGTACACGCCTGCACCGCGTTGTTTATTGACATTGTCTTCGAGATAACAGGGCAAAGATGCCACAACTCGGATTTTATTTTGCGCAAAATATTCTGGCAAGTCTTCGTAGCCTCCGACAAAAAAGATCGTGAGGTTAGAACGCACAATTACTTCTTTCCCGTAGGCGATCGCCGTGGCCACTAGCTCCCGGAAACCATAGTTCATCTCCGGTGCGCCACCGGTTAAATCAACGGTTTTAATTTGGGGAAATTTACGGATTAGCTCTAAAAGTTGGTTGCAAACTTCTGGGGATAACTCTTCTGTACGGTTGGGGCCAGCTTCGACATGGCAGTGGGTACAGGCAAGGTTACATTTTTTACCGAGGTTGATTTGTAGGGTTGTAATAGGTGTTTTGGTGAGGGGCTGGGAAATTTTTTTCTCAAAGGGAATAATTGTCGTTTTTGTTGGAGTCTGAACCATGGCGATCGCCTAACCTTCTCAAATTTAAAAAATAAGTATTCAAAAAAAGGGTCATAAATTTAGACCCCTAGTAATGTTTAAAATGGTCGCAATTAACAGCAGCTATCCGTCGAGCAAGACGCTGTACCATCGGTTAATTGGGTGACATTATAATCTTGACCTTTACTTTCCTTCGGATGACGGCGAACATCAACACGACAGTCAAAACTTCCAGCCTCCTCTAAGGTGATATTTTCATAGGGCAGCACTGGAATAAATTGACCCGCATAGGGACTATTTTCATTCGTCAAAAGCTTAAAAGTTTTGTCACAAACTGCCATTCTTTCGCCCCGCACATAAGTATGACCATCGTCATCCTTAACCTCTTGCCAAGGGCCTTTGTAAATCACAGCTTGGTTACGTTCGAGACAAACACCTTCTTTACCTTTGTAGGCTCGAACGGTCATGGAACGAAATTCGATACCGTCAATGGTTTGCCAAGGTTCCTTTTCAAAGCTGAGGATTTCAATGCCATGGAAACCAGCTTCTGCAAACATCTCTAGGAATTCCGACTCTAAAAACGCGCCAGAAATACAGCCACTCCACAGCTCTGGATCATTCATGATTTTGGCTGTGGGAATTTCGTCACAAACGATGTCTGAAATAACAGCCCGCCCCCCTTTTTTTAGGACACGATAAATTTCCTTGAAAAGTTGTTTTTTATCACTCGGTTTGACGAGGTTTAGAACACAGTTTGAAATTACTAAATCGATGCTATCGTCAGCAATTAGAGGTGATTCTATGCGTAAACGTTCGGCTTCTGCTTCATAATTAGTGATCTGTTCAACCGAGGTGATCGGGTTATCTGCAAGCCATTTTTGTAGGGGGGCAAGGGGTAATTTGAGATCTTGAATTTTCCCTTTTACAAATTCGGTATTTTGAAAACCAATTTTACTGCCAATATCCTGTTGATATTTACGGGCAAGGTCAAGCATGACATCATTAAAATCAACGCCAATCACTTTGCCTGCTGCACCAACTTTCTGGGCAACCATATAGCAATTTTTACCTGCGCCGGAGCCTAAATCGACGACGACATCACCGGTTTGGGCGTAGCGAGTGGGGTCTCCACAGCCGTAATCTTTGGTTAAAATTTCATCGGGAATGACATCAAGGTATTGAACGTCTTGGTATTCTGTGGGGCAACAGAGGCTTGGTTCGTGCTCTTGTGCGCCGGCTTGATAGCGATTTAGGACTTCATTTTCGATGTCGTAGGTAGGGGTTGTGCTCTGGTCTAGCATAGGCTTGGGGCTAAATTCTTTGTCACTTATGTGGTTCGCAATGTGTTGTTCATCTTAAAGGCGATCGCTGAGATTCTGCTGAGAGTATGAATAAAATTCAAAGCTTTTTTGCAAACTGGCACATTCTGTTGTTTTCGCCACTTGAATTTGATCTATGGGGAACATCGTTAAATGGGGAACACCGTTAAAAGGTTTAGTAGCTGAGACCTGTCATGTATGAATGGCTAGGGGATTTCCATCAGCGCTGTGATGGGATTAATTCAGGTCGTGATGATTATTTTCGTCTAGCGCCACAGGGCGCAACGGCAGCAGAATTAGCCTTGGTGGAAGATTGTTTAGGGGTGGAATTATCGCCGTCCCACCGTGCTTTTTTAAGTGGTTGGGATGGTCTGGATCTAATGGGTAGCCGTATTTTTTCGACGGGCGACATTTTGGCTGGCTTGGATGATATTCCTTTCGCCCCCTTTGAGGGCAGTCTGGAGCGGCGATCGCAGGATCTGTTGGCGAGTACTAAACTGTGTGGCACTTATCTGTATTACGGGGACATGCCCGCCTATCAATTTATTTGCCGTAGTTTTGATACGACAGGCATTGTGTATTGCTTGGACACTCATCACACTAACTACGGTGAATATGGGGTTTGTAAATATGATCCCGAATATGATTTTGAACACCATCTACAGCAGCATTTTCCAAGTTTTGAGGCGATGTTGCTGTGGGATGTGATGATGTTTGCTCTGGATGATATGGCTGATGTTGTGGGTGATTCACTGCTTGATTTATCGGATGATGAAGCAGATCAAATAATTTGTGAGTTTGCAACTTGGGCGATCGCCGTTAAAACACAATTGATCCAACGCGGCGCTCAGATTAGTGCCGATTACCAAGTAAATTGGTCACACTGGCAGTAGTCCAGATGTTGTGAATTGAGATAGATCAGCTTGGGGGTTCAAACATCCTTTTACAATGGAGAGTGGAAAATTTACGTTATCACCATGACCCCAAACTCCGCTGAAGTTGGAACCGACTTTGACCGCAAGATGATGCGGCGGTGTATTGCTCTAGCAAAAAAAGCAGCAGGTCAGACTGCACCGAATCCAATGGTTGGCGCTGTGGTGGTTAAAGATGGCGAAATTATTGGAGAAGGCTTTCATCCCGGTGCTGGCAAGCCCCATGCCGAAGTTTTTGCCCTCAGGGAAGCGGGCGAAGCAGCAAAGGACGCAACTATCTACGTGAGCTTAGAACCCTGCAACCATTATGGTCGGACACCGCCCTGTAGTTTAGCTGTGGTCAAGGCCGGTTTAGCAAGGGTCGTCGTTGGTATGGTTGACCCGGATCCGCGTGTCTCCGGTGGTGGCTTAAAGACACTACGTGATGCAGGTATTGAAGTGATAACGGGCGTAGAAGAAGCCGCTTGTCGGCAACTCAACGAAGGCTTTATCCATCGGATTTTGCAGAAACAACCCTTCGGTATTTTGAAATATGCCATGACATTAGATGGCAAAATTGCCACCACAACGGGACATAGTGCTTGGATCACCCACCAAGAAACCCGTAATCGTGTCCATGCTTTGCGGTCTGTTTGTGATGCCGTCATTGTCGGGGGTAATACGGTGCGACTTGACAATCCTCACCTGACAACCCACGGTACAACACCTCATAATCCTTTACGTGTTGTCGTTAGTCAAAAGCTAGATTTTCCACTGGATCGTCATCTTTGGGACGTGGCGATCGCCCCGACGGTGATTTTGACCAAAGCAGAAGCCAATCCAGAAACCCAAGATTTTCTGCGGAATCAGGGAGTCGAAATTGTACATCTCGACCTTGTCACCCCCAAAACAGTCATGGCATATCTCTACGAACGAGGCTGTCTCCAGGTGCTATGGGAATGTGGTGGAACTTTGGCTGCCCAGGCGATCACAGAGGGAGCAGTGCAGAGAATGATGGCCTTCATTGCCCCCAAAATTATCGGCGGGAAAAATGCCCCCACTCCAGTCGGAGATCTCGGTTTAACCTTAATGGACGAAGCCCTTACCCTAGAGCAAATTCAGTTTCAGCAATTGGGACAAGATTTTCTGATCGAGGGTCTACTGACTCCCAAACTCTTCCATGACCAGTGAACATCTAGTGAAAATATTTAAGTATTTAACCTGAGTTCGGTTTAAGCATGGTCTGGAATGACGACGCGGCGAAAGGGAGAG
>NZ_MRBY01000054.1 GCF_001904615.1 [Limnothrix rosea] IAM M-220 | reverse complement strand
TTTCTCTAAAGAATTTTGGCTACATTCTTATCTATAACTGACGTTAAATATAAATATTAAAATTTAGATGCCAAGACGTTGATAAACCTGATCTAGGTGACGAATTTGGAATTGCGGATCAAAACAAGCCTCAATTTCTTCTGCCGATAGATGTTGTGTAATTTCTGGGTCAGCCTCAACATTGGCGCGGAAATCCCCCCCTTCGGTATTCCAGGCAGTATGGGCGCAACCCTGTACTAAACGGTAAGCATCTTCGCGGTTAATGCCTTTATCGACCAAGGCGAGGAGAACGCGCTGGCTGAAAATAACGCCGCCATAGACGTTCATATTGCGCTTCATATTTTCTGGATAAACCAGTAGGTTTTTCACGAGGCCAATTGTGTCCCGCAGCATGAAATGTACCAAAATACAGCTATCGGGAAGGGCAATGCGTTCAACGCAACTGTGGGAAATATCGCGCTCGTGCCAGAGGGCTACATTTTCGAGGGCGGCCATGGCATTACCCCGAACCAACCGTGCCATACCGGTTAAGCGCTCGGACTTAATTGGGTTGCGTTTGTGGGGCATGGCTGAGGAGCCTTTTTGTTTTTTTGAGAAAAATTCTTCGACTTCTAATACATCTGTGCGTTGTAGGTTACGGATTTCTACGGCAAAACGCTCAATGGATGCGGCCAATACTGCCAGTTGGTTCATGTAGTTGGCATGGCGATCGCGGGAAATGACTTGGGTGGAAGCGGTATCCGGATCGAGGCCTAGTTTCTGACAGGTGATGGCTTCAACGCGCGGTTCGATATTGGCATAGGTTCCGACTGCACCGGAGATTTGACCCACTGCAATTTCTTTGCGCACGGCTAGGAGGCGATCGCGGTTGCGGAGCATTTCAGCGAGCCAGCCAGCTAGCTTAAACCCAAAGGTCATCGGCTCTGCGTGGATACCGTGGGAACGGCCAACCATTACAGTGTAGCGGTGTTGTTGTGCCTGATAACGGATCGCTTGGATCAGCTCTTCCACACAGCTCAAAATCAGATCCATGCTGTCTACCATTTGCAATGCAAGGGCAGTATCTAATACATCAGAGCTGGTCATGCCTAGGTGGATATAACGGCCAGCATCACCAACATATTCATTGACATTAGTGAGAAAAGCGATGACATCGTGACGGACTTCTGCCTCGATTTCTAGGACTCTCGCTTCGTCAAAATCGGCTTTTTCTTTGATGACTTCAACGGCATCTTTCGGAATATAACCCAACTCTGCTTGTGCCTCACAGACGGCAACTTCTACTTTGAGCCATGCCTTGAGCTTTGCTTCATTTGTCCAGAGATTTCCCATTTCAGGGAGGGTATAACGTTCAATCACGAAATGCGCCGCAGAATACAACCTAGCTATTCTACAATCGCAGCCCTAAATTTGGGCAAGTAAAACTTTGTAATCTTCACCAAATGGTCATCTAACGAAAAGCTGAGTTTTGAGTCTCGTTTTTTTTTGTGGGCTATGGGGGGTGTAAAGAGGTGTCTAAGTTTGTCTTTGACTACCTTGAGCTTTGGGTCTGGACTCTGCTGTACCGCCAGTATTTTTGACATCGACAACTTTGTTGAGTAGCTCAAACCAGAAAGGTGCACCCATGGAAATTGCTATGCCACTAATGAGCCAGCCCAGGCATTGTTTGACCCACCCAAGGCTACGTTTGAGGAGGCTAAACTTTTCAATGTTTTGTACTTTTGCTTCTCCAGTGGTGGGATCGACTGTTTGATATTGGTCTTCTTTTGCTTCTTTAATGCCAAGTCGATAAAGGGTTTGTTGGCTTTGGTTATCGGGACTCCAGCCAATGGGTAGGTCAAGGTCTTCGATTTCAGGGCTATTTGGGTTCTGGAGCGCTGCACGGTCTTCTGGGGTTCCGGCTTCAAAGTTGATATTGGAGGCTTGGGTGGCGATCATCTCGCGTAATACGGAGTCTTGGGATAGCTGGTTCACAACGTAGAAGGTATCTACATTGGCACTGACTGCAATGAGGACTCCGAGGATAAAGGCAAAACCTTTGGCATTACGTTTGTATACGCCGTTGGCGCGGGTCATGCCTTTGTTAAACCAGTCTTCCACGCCGCGCTTAAATTCTGTGAGGCTGGCTTCGACATCGTCGATTTTTGCTTGGGTCTGATCGGCGATCGCCGCCATACTGTCCATGAGATTATCTGGGACATTATTCATCACTTCCCAAATATTTTCGACTTTTTCATGGTTGCTTTTTTCAATAATGCGCTCAATTTTGCAATGGAGTGATTGGGCGCTTTGCTTGGTTGCACTCAGTCTGCGGGCAATTTCACAATCAGGATCATCATTAGCAATCTTTAATTCTTGATAAGCACGGATAACCTGAGAAACACTCGTTTGCCTATTTTCTAGCCAAACAGCCTGCTCTTGATCGAGATAAATCTCTTCGCGGATTGTATTTAGTTCATTGAGAAACTGACGTTTTGCAATTTTTTGACGGTCATTTTCCTCTGGTAAATTTTCCTTGGCAGCCTGTACATAACGGTAAAGCTGCTCATACATTTTGTTAAATGACTGGTTGAGGGTCAGTTGGTTGTGGGTAAATTCATCAACAATGACACCCAGCACTTGATTCATTTTTGCTTCACTCAAACTTATTTTGATGGTTTGAGGAATGGATGGCTCATTGTCAATGTGCTGGCAAGCTTGATCGACAACTTCATCTATCCGGCGACGAAAGGCTTCAACTTTGTCGGCGTTAATCTCTCGAACAATTGTGTCAACTTTCAGGGTCTGTAAAATACTTGTGGCAAAGGTATCTGGTGGAATAGCTGAGGGGCCACTATTTTTGTCTGCATTAAGAATGCGCGTAAATCGACGGAAAAACTTCGCAAATTTTCCGGTTTTTTCGTAGTTAAGGCTGTTCATTAGGGGGTGACTGTACAGAAGTCCCGTTAGTTTTTTGCCTTTTTCTCTAGATTTCAGTAAAACTGCTTTTTGCTCTGGGGATAAACTTGGATCCTCTGGGTCGGCTACACCGGAAATTAATGTTGCGATGGACTCTTTGAGATGTTTGGCTCGCCATTGCATGATCGTGGTGATCACTTCTTGGACTTCTGATGCTAGTAAACTCAAAATGAGGTAGATAAAGACCAGTCCAATAGCGATGTCAACGACCAAAGACAATCCCATGGATACACTCCCTAGTTTTGGTGAAATTCTCTAACAATTTCCAATCATAGGGGACTTTTTCGTTCTAGCGATGGCGATCGCCATAATCGTTAAAAAAGTAAGATTTAATGGGGGAAACCTCACGTTAGCGTTGGTTTAAGCCAAAAAAAAATTTATGTCCTCGGCAAAATCATCCGTCCCCTTTGTCGCCTATTTGATGGCGTTTTTTTATATTCTGTTTAGTCTTTACCCTGATAGCCACAGTTTGATGGTGGCTTGGCCATGGGTGCTGGTCTGGCAAATTGGACTATTTTGCCCGTTAAATTGGTTTTTGCTCCAGCTTTGGGAAGATCATTGCCTATATCTTCTCGGTAATGGGTTCGACCAATTTTTATTAGTGATTTTGTTGGGTATCGGTGTTTCTACATTTGGTGCGGAGTTTCCACAGCAGGCGCGGTGGTATGGCTGGGCAAGCATTGGTTTTCTCGCAACGCTTTACCCGGTGAGTCACTGGCTGAATAATCCGGTTGGGCGATATCGTGTTTTCCTCGGACAAGGATATTTAAGTTTGGCTTTTGTGGCTGTGAGTTTAGCGCTGTGGCTCAGTCAAACGTTTTTTCCGGAAATTGAACGGCTCCAGGATCTGGGGGTGGCGGCCTCTCAAATTAATATTGATTTTTCGACCTTGACGTTGCGTAATTGGGCTCCATTAGGTCATCAAAATTATGTGGCGGGTTATTTGATTCTTTGTTTGCCGATGTTATTGGGATTGGCGATTTTGCACCGGGATTGGCGACGGTGGATTTGGCTAATGGGTGTGGCCATTGGGGGGGTTGATTTGTATACGACGAGTTCTCGTGGTGGTTGGTTTGGGTTTGCGATCGCGGCGATCGCCGCATTTTTATTTGCATGGAACTTTAGCCAAATTCGTAAATTTTGGTTAACCCTAGCGGGTATTCTCACCACAGGTATTTTGTTAATTGTGGTGTTAACGAATGATCGGCTTTATCGTCTGGTGATGCCAATTTTGCAAGGTCAAGGTCTTGGTGAACTTGACTACCGCTGGGTTAATGCCCAAGTCGGCTGGCATATGGGCAGCAGTCATCCTTTAACAGGCATTGGCTTAGGCAATGTCACCCTTTTATATCAGCAATATCGTCCCATTGAAGCTGGTCGCCTCTCCGAGATTATTTATCAACTCCACAGCACACCGGTGCAGCTGTGGGCTGAAATGGGCATTTGGGGCCTTGGTCTTTTTGTAGGTAGTTTGCTGTTTTGCTTTTGGGTGCTTTGGCGGATTCGCCACGATATTGTGTCAATGTCCCGCCAGGATCGGATTTTGCTCGGTAGTATTTACACTGGATTGGTCGGCTATTGGGCTTTAAGCCTAACGGATTATCAGCTCGATAATGTTTGTATCAGCGGCATTATTATTATTTTGACGGCAATTTTGGCGGCGATCGCCCGTAATGGTGAGCCACAAAAGTCGCTGCCAGCCCAGCCCAACACCGATAAGCCTTTCGGCAAAGTTCGGTTAATTTGCTTCGGTATTTTGGGATTTTATGGGGCGATTACATTGTGGTTATTACCGGCCCATATTGCTTGGGAAAAATCGAGTGTGGGTTTTGGTGCTCTCAGCCAAGAAACGCCTGACTACAACAAATTTGTCACTAATTTAAAAGAAGCACACCAACTCGCCCCTTGGGAGCCCTACTATACCCATCAACTCGCGTGGAATTTAGGGGAGCTCGGACTGCAAACCCAAGATCCCCAGCGTCGGGCACAGTATTTAGATGAGGCGATCGCCTGGTTTGAAACAAGTAACGCCATCTCGCCAGCGCGGGAATTTGCCCACACCAACTTAGCGTGGCTATATATGGCAACCCAGCAACCAGAAGCTGCCTCCCAAGAGTTTTTGGCTTCCGCCCGTTTAGTGCCAGCCAAGCGTGGCGTTTTTTATGGCTTAGGGCTCAGTCTTTTAGACCAGGGAAAATTAGAGGCAGCGGTTGAGGCGATCGCCCTTGAAATCCTGCGCGACCCACAATTTATTACCAGCCCAGTGTGGCGCGCTGGAGGGCTAGTGCAGCTCTATCCAGCAGTGGCCTCTAAAGTTATAGACAACTACAATTTGCTGCTAGAACAATATCCCGAAGATGCATTGCTCCATCGTTGTCGAGGGGCGATCGCCTGGTGGATAGGCAACCAAGATCTAGCCGAACAAGATTTCCTCACCTATGGCACTGCAGACACCCTTAATCTCATTGCCCGTGACAATATCGCATCACCAGCACCTGAAGAAAATAACATAATCTCCCTATTACACCTAGCTTGGGAAAACCCCGACACAAGACTAACCTTTATTGATCAAGCATGGAGAGCAGCCGGACGTACCGACGAAATACCAGATATTATTCGCCAAGATTTCGCTGTATCTATGTCCCAAGCCGCCAACTTTGAACAGTGGCTACGGGCTTATGCCCCAGAATGGCAATATCGTCGGACACGCAGTGGATTTAATGTCATTAGTCGTCATATCGATGGTTCAATTCCCACTGATTTTTGGACAATTACTGAAAATGTGGCGATCGCCACATGGTTCAATAGCGTCTTTCCCGCTGTCGTATATCAACCAAGCTTTGACCGCCAACTCCAGCCCCTAAGAGAAAAACTGTGGCAAACCATCACCACCAGTTCCTGACATAAATTTCCAAAACGCCAAAAAAATCGATAAATAAAAAGAGAGGCCGCTACCGACCTCCCCAAGCCAAACCAAAAACGAACGCTAACGCCCTTAAGCGAGGCCAGTATTCGCACCCGGCTTACCAGTTGCCAGTTCAACTTTGACAATTTTGCCGCCCATTTTCATGATGCGCTGTTGCTCACGAAACCAGTTGTCATAGGGCACAAGCTTTGTGAAATAAGTATTTTGCAACTCACGCTGAGTCCGAATTCGGGTTTGGCTTGGAACACAAGCCGTTACTTTAAACATCCGCATAGGTTGACGATCTCCTAAAAAATTAACCCAGTCTTTTTTATAAAAAACAGATTTTATAATCGAGGCTGATATGACAAAGTTCGGAAGCATGTCCCACCACTCAGATCGCTAAAACTTTAATGTCGCCTAACAACGAAAAGCTTAAAGAGATCTAAATAGCGCGCGCATACTTCCGAACTTATAAACGGGTACTACATCATTTGCATCTGACAGATGCGAAGAATTAGCTTAAGCCAGAGCAGATGTAGTCAAAGTAAACGCCCATTTCGCGACCAGCATCAGCACCAACAAGACCAGCAGTGACTTCTTTCATTGCTTGGATTGCTTGAACGGTAGAGCCGACGGGTACACCGAGGGAGTTGTAAGTTTCTTTCAAACCGTTGAGAACGCGCTCATCGAGGATGGAAGGATCACCAGCGAGCATGGCGTAAGTGGAATAGCGGAGATAGTAATCGAGGTCACGAATACATGCAGCGTAACGGCGAGTGGTGTACATGTTGCCACCAGGACGAGTTACGTCGGAGTAAAGAAGGGACTTTGCGACAGCTTCTTTAACGATTGCTGCAGCGTTTGCACTGATTACACTAGCTGCACGTACACGGAGAGAACCGGTCGTGAAGTAGGACTTGAGCTTTTCCATTGCTGAGCCATCAAGGTACTTACCTTGGACGTCAGCAGAGTTGATTACAGAAGTAATTGCGTCTTGCATTGTTATATTTCCTTATCTTAATTAGGTCTAAACGAAGTTCCAGAGGGTAAACACCGTGGATACATGTAGTCAAACTTAGTAATTCTACTAAGGATTACTGCATTGCTCCGATGACATAGTCAAAGTAAGTGCCAGCTTCTGCTGCATCATCACCAGACATCATGCCAGTTGCAACGGACTTCATCTCACGTACAGCTTGAGCAACTGCGTCGATGGGAGTACCGAGGGACTTGTACATCTCGCGCACACCGACGAGACCAATTTCTTCGATAGGAGTAACATCACCAGCAACAACACCATAGGTGATGAGGCGGAGGTAGTAGTCCATGTCACGAAGACAAGTTGCAGTCATTTCTTCACCGTATGCATTACCGCCGGGAGAAACAACGTCGGGACGCTTCTGGAAAAGTGCATCGCCAGCGGATTTGATGATGCGCTCGCGAGAACCAGTGAGGGTCTCTGCAATGCGGAGACGGCTTTCACCAGAAGTAACAAAAGATTTGATGCGATCGAGTTCACCAGGGCTGAGGTAACGAGCTTCAGCGTCGGCGTTCACGATGGATTTCGTGACGATACTCATCTATGGATTCCTCCTCTAGATATTGAGAATAAATAAAGTAAATAATGACCAGATTTTAAATTTAAACTGGTTTTTTATCAAATTTGCACTGGCTAGATCGCTCTTGCTCAAAAATGCTCAGGCGATCGCCAATGCTTGGTTTGTACGAGACCCAAGAGACAAGGTTTATTCTCACTTTCCAGTAAGGGATTGCCTCGAAATGTTCCTGGTTCCTCTACAGCCATCAGGGATTATTTTGCGTTACTGTGCTGCGCTTCCTTTGTGTTCCGTAACAGTTTTTAACATCTCTCATTTTTGCGATACTTTGGTTTTATCGTTTTGTCTCATTGGAAAATATTTGCTTTTTTTGTTTGCTAAAAAAATCTGGTGCTGCGGTTTTTAAGCTTTGACAAAATACAACTGTCTTTAGAAATATCTAATGAGATTTGTTTGGTACAAGTAGGGTTTGGCTATTTTTGGTACTGTTTGTGATCGTTCGTGGCTAAAAAAGGCTTAGTTGTTGAGGCTCGGAGGGCAAGTCTTGCCAGGGGAGCGAGGGGACTGGTAGTTGTGCTTGTTCTAATTTTTGTTGGAATTTTTTGGCGATCGCCGGCGAGTGGTCTTCGATAGGGCAGTGAACAAAAAAATAAATTTCTTTGTTATCAGATAACCATTGCGCTATTTGCTCAACCCAAGCACTTAAATAAGGCTCGCTATAGTCAAAATTTGGATGACTAATAAAACGAACAATTGCTTGTTGGCTGGTACTAATTTGCTGTAATGGCACATTTGGTTTTTTTCGTTGGGATTTGGCTTGGGGATTATCAGGACAGTTATAAATAGGACGAGTATCGAGAAGGACTTTTGTAATGTTTTGAGACTCTAGCCACGTTGCCAAAGCTAAACTATGGGGCTCTTTAAACCAGTCAAGGTGTCTCACTTCCAAGGCGAGTTGTATGCCTGTATTGGTGAGGGCCTGAAAAAAGTTTTTTAAGTCATCAAATTGGGCAGGGGAATAGCTCGGCGGGAGCTGAGCAAAAATACATCCAAGGCGATCGCCCAACGGAGCGACCCTGTCCATAAATTCTTGCGCCGCAGACAGCTGAGGGACAAGCAAACCTTGATGAGTTACCGTTCGGGGGAACTTGAGGCAAAATCGAAAATCCTTTGGAGTTTGTATCCGCCATCGATTCACCGTGACCTCCGAAGGCACCGCATAAAACGTCGTATTCCCCTCAACCGTCCGGAGGCGATCGCCGTACAAACGCAACAAATCCTGCGCAGAACTGCCCGCCGGAAAAAAATTACCGAGCCACCCCCGATAAGACCAAACCGCACACCCAATCCGAAACTCAGCCATCACCTTCGTACTCACCAGAAACAAGCCCTCCATCCCAAGACTTAGTAAAACTGTAACTAAACCCACATAAATCAGTATTTATACTTAGCCATTTTGTTCACTCCGAGCAATTCAGTCTTGAAATTACCGCTACAAAAAGAGTATGCGATTAGCAGCATGCACATTTGTCAATACTTGTTTACAATGTGTAATAAGCATTCCGAAACCCAAGTCAACCTAAAGAAGTCCGTTAATAGTACAGACCCTTTAGACCCTGACTCAACCCATAGTAAATCCTAAGGAGCAAGCATATGTTTGTCGGCGAAAACGACCTATCACTAGAACAGCAATTCAGTCTTCGATCCTTTGAAAGCCAAGTGCAGCAGATGGATCGCGAGCAAGCCCAAGAATATCTAGTCAAACTTTATGAGCAAATGTTGTCGCGCGAAAATATGTACAAAGAAGTAATTAAGCATCAATGGGGTCTATAAAGCCCCTCTCTATCTAGAAAGATCTCAGCCCTTCTGAGTGACATCGTTTGTATCCTGTCCCATTTCAATATTTTCCATTTGCACTAGCTATTTTGCCAAGAGAGGTTCTTTCTTAAGACAGCTCAAAAAAATCAGCAAAGCTTAAGGCAAGACAGAAAATAAACAGCCTCTTTCTCAATCTCGGTTTATTCAAAAAATCAAGCTTGGGATACTGGGTTGAACAGGATATTCACCTTTGCACGATGAATTTTTCTGACCACCAAGATCCATTAAAAAGAAGTGTTACCGTTAAAGTACTAGATTTTAACTGGCTTTAATATTATCGGCGGCACGTTTCATGTTCCATAGCGCTTTAATTTGTACTGATTTTACCGACGGTTTAGATCGACTGACCAACTGTATCGAAAATCTTGTTGGTGGCGGACTATCAAAAATTGTTTTTTTCCACAGTGTGCCGTTGTGGACAGAAGGAAACATACCTCGCATTGATAAAGAGAAAATTACCGAAGCTCAATCTCTCCTCTCTAAAGCTCTGATTCACACGCCTGATGGCGCTGATGTGAAAGTTGAAGTGATTTCGGGCAAGCCTTTAGACAACATTAATAAAGTCATCGAAGAATACGGTTGTGATGTCATTATTGTCGGCACACCGATCAAAAATTTAATCCAAGAAAAAATGTTTGGTAGCACCAGTCTGGGCTTGATGAAATCCCTGAAAAAGCCTGTGATGATTCTGCGCCCTCAAATTGTGTCTACTTACACCCGTGAGGAGTTGGCACTTCGATGTAAGCATCTGTGGCGGTATCTGCTATTGCCTTACAACGACAGCGATGAAGCAAAGCATTTGATTCAGCAGGTAAAGCAGTTTGCAGCTAGTGCTCCAAAGGATTCATTGCAGCAATGCTATTTATCTTGGGTCTTAGATGACAGTGGCATCCAGCGTCTGCAGATTGATGCTCTCAAAAAAGACGCAACCAAAAAGCTTGAAGCTGTCAAGGCTGAGTTGGAAGAGGTAGGTTTAACTGTCAAGACGGCGGTACAGGTTGGTGCTCCCCTCAACACGATTATGGACATTGCTGTGAAAGAAGATATTAGTGCGATCGCCATTGCCAGTAAGCCTCGTAACCAACTACTCGAATTGACGATCCATAGCTTTGCCAGTGATTTACTGCATAGGAGCTGGTTTCCGACTTTGTTTTTCCCCATGTGATGTAACTCACTCAGCTGTCGTTAACATTGTCACCCTGGAGCTATAGGGAATATCACATAAGCCATTTTGCTTAGTCACAGCGTTTAGCTAGGGTCTCGGCCAAACTTAAGGCATTAGAAAATCCGGGTTATTCACAGGGGAATCAACCAATGCAAACCTATATTCAGGTCGTGATCAATGATGTTGTGACAGAAGGGGTTTTACCTCGTCATCGCTATCAACTAATTCAAGGGTTACTTTCAGAAGGGAGACTCCGCAAGGAGGACAAAACTTGGATTGAGCGCCTCTGCTATGGTGTCAACCACAACCTTTTGCCCCTAGTTGATTAAGGTAATCTTCAGATTTCCTTCCAAATGTAACGAATTGCAAAGTATAATCTTATTTATTGTTTTTAAAACAAACGTTCTTTACGAGTAGGAAACCTTACACCATGCGTGTTGCGATCGCCGGAGCCGGACTAGCAGGATTATCTTGTGCCAAGTATCTAGTAGATGCAGGACATACTCCCATCGTTTTAGAGAGGAGAAATGTACTTGGCGGTAAAGTTGCAGCATGGCAAGACGAAGACGGTGATTGGTACGAGACCGGTTTACATATTTTCTTCGGTGCATATCCCAATATGCTCCAGCTTTTTAAGGAACTAGACATTGAAGATCGCCTCCAGTGGAAAGAGCACACCATGATCTTCAACCAGCCCGATGCCCCCGGCACTTACTCCCGGTTTGATTTTCCAGATTTGCCAGCGCCCGTGAATGGCGTATTGGCCATCTTAAAAAACAATGACATGCTGACTTGGGAAGAAAAAATCAAGTTTGGCATTGGCCTAATTCCCGCGATGGTTCAGGGTCAGAAGTATGTTGAAGAAATGGATAAATACTCCTGGTCTGAGTGGATGAAAAAGCAAAACATCCCCGAACGCGTTGAAAAGGAAGTCTTCATTGCCATGTCTAAGGCATTGAACTTTATTAATCCCGATGAAATTTCCGCAACTATTCTCTTGACTGCTCTCAATCGTTTCTTACAGGAGAAGAACGGTTCTAAGATGGCATTTCTCGACGGGTCTCCTACCGAGCGCCTTTGTCAGCCCATCGTTGACTACATCACAGAGCGTGGTGGCGAAGTTCATCTCAAGCGTCCTTTAAAAGAATTTGTCCTAAACGATGACGGTACGGTGAAGGGCTTCTTGTTAAGGGGTCTAGATGGTAATCCCGATGAAATGTTTACAGCAGATGCCTATGTCTCTGCAATGCCTGTTGATCCGCTGAAGGTTATGTTGCCTCCAGCTTGGAAAGAACAGGACTTCTTTAAAAAGCTCGATGGCTTAGAGGGCGTACCTGTCATTAACTTACACATGTGGTTTGATCGTAAGCTCACGGATGTTGATCATCTTCTTTTTTCGCGATCGCCGCTCCTCAGCGTTTATGCTGACATGAGTAATACCTGCCGGGGTTACTACAGCGACAAATCAATGTTGGAATTAGTCTTAGCTCCCGCAAAAGACTGGATCTCTAAATCTGACGAAGACATTATTGCCGCCACAATGGAAGAGTTAAAGCAACTTTTTCCGGATGACTTTACCGGTGATGACCAAGCGGAGCTGCTGAAATACCACGTTGTAAAAACCCCGCGCTCGGTTTACAAGTCCATTCCTGGCCGCCAAGAGTTTCGACCAACCCAGGACACACCGGTTAAAAACTTCTTCTTAACGGGTGACTATACGATGCAACGTTATCTTGCCAGTATGGAAGGTGCTGTATTGTCAGGTAAGCTAACAGCTCAAGCCGTTACGAAAGCTGCTGAAACAACTCTTTCTAACACCACTGGTGCTGTATCGGTTGCTGCATAATCCATTCATCTAGGAGCTTATTCAGCAAATTGACTGAGTGATTTCCCATTTGAGTCGTACAATGCGACAATCATTATGGCTTTTTTTTGCCCACGGGGAGAGTTCGAAACCGCTCCCCAGACACTTCGCCCGCAACGCATGCTGCAATTGTCTAGACTTCAAAACTACCCCCAAACAGCCTCGTCGTTTGTCTCTTGTGAGGAGGCTTATGAATATTGCCGTACTATTACTGCAAAATATTCTAAAACGTTTTATCTAGGCACTTTATTGATGCCACGTGAAAAGCGAGAAGCCATTTGGGCCATCTATGTTTGGTGCCGTCGCACGGACGAACTTGTTGATGGTCCAGAAGCTGTCAATACGACTCCAGAAACCCTTGATAACTGGGAGAGGGATCTAGAATCGGTTTTTGCTGGCCAGCCTATTGCCAACCCTGATGTGGCTTTAGTCGATAGCCTTAATCGCTTTCCCCTAGATATTCAGCCCTTCAGGGATATGATCGCGGGTCAAAGAATGGATCTGTACCGTAGTCGGTATGAGACCTTCGAAGACCTCAAGCTCTATTGCTATCGTGTCGCTGGCACTGTCGGTTTAATGTCTGGTGCGGTGATGGGATTACAAGCGCCGACAAATCCTGCTCCTTGGGATAAAAATAATCAGTCTGATGCTGTGCCGATAGAAGAAGCTGTGGCTTTGGGCATTGCCAATCAATTGACCAATATTCTGCGGGATGTCGGTGAAGATAGGGGGAGAGGTAGAATTTATCTTCCTTTAGAGGATTTAGAGCGATTTAACTACTCTGAGAAAGAGTTATTTGATGGTGTCATTGATGATCGTTGGCGATCGCTAATGAAGTTTGAAATTGAGCGTGCCCGTAAATATTACGACATGGCAGAAAGCGGCATTCGTTCTTTACACCCCGATGCGCGTTGGCCTGTGTGGTCTGCCCTCATGCTCTATAAGGGCATTCTTGATGTGATTGAAGCCAATGACTACGATGTGTTTAACAACCGTGCCTATGTTCCGACATTGCGCAAAATGAGATATTTGCCGGTTGCTTGGCTGCGCGCTCAGGTTCTTTAGGGTGACAGATTATGGGGGCGCAAATCGATCATTAAAATATTGCGGCGATCGCCCCCAGATCTCAATACAGCAAACTAATTGATCAAACTTTTAATTTGGTCAACAAACGCTTGGTGATCCACAATAGGTTTGGAGATGTAGCCATCAGCACCACTTTTTTCGAGAAAAGACTCGCGATCACCCTGCATCGCATGGGCAGTGACCAAAACCACCGGAATATCCTTAGTCGCATCATCTGACTTTAGGAGTTGAGTGATGCGAATACCATCGACCGATTCCCCTTGGTAAGAGCTATTAGTCAGCGAAACGTCCATCACAATCGCATCAGCTTTTCCTTCGCTGGCCATTGTCAAAATATAATCAACATCTTCCGAGCAAACGACATCAAACTCGCCACGTTTCTTCAAGATCTTCGTAAATACGCGAATGTTAATTGGGTCGTCTTCCACAATTAAAATTGTTGACATTGTGCTCTCCCTGCTTTGGTCTGATTCACATGATTACCCAGATATGTAATCCCTGTAGAAATATCTTGTCATAAATAGCTAGGTTTTATGTCACCAGTCAGTTATTTTACTTCCTCAAACACTTACGTGGATGCTGTTCTAAATGTTTTGTGAAGAGTTGGTAAAGTTCAACATTTAACAATAAAACAAAGACTCAATAGTCTTAAAAATACGATCACTATGGTAAATTAGTACAAATAAACTGTTTTTAGTGAAATGCTTTGCCATTTTTCAGCGAATCCCCTTAAGGTGAAAAAGAGGCTGAAAGTTGTAAAGATTTGAGAATCGAGAGTATATTCCTTGGCAACAGCGTCTGGCTTTAACGACCCTAATACGAAAATTCATGGCACAACAACTTGATCTGCTCCAACTTGGCAATATTGTTCCGACAGCACTCCACACCGAAATGGAGCAGTCGTATTTGGAATATGCCATGAGCGTGATTGTGGGTAGGGCACTGCCCGATGTTCGCGATGGTTTAAAGCCTGTGCATCGGCGTATTCTCTACGCCATGTATGAGTTGGGTTTAAGTCCAGACCGCCCCTACCGAAAATGTGCGCGGGTTGTGGGGGATGTACTGGGTAAATATCACCCCCATGGTGACCAATCTGTTTATGATGCTTTGGTGCGTTTGGTGCAGGATTTTTCGACACGTTATCCCCTGTTAGCTGGGCACGGAAATTTTGGCTCGATTGACAATGACCCGCCTGCGGCAATGCGTTATACGGAGACGCGTTTAGCGCCGGTCAGCTTTGAGGCCATGTTGGGACAGGTGGGGGAAGAAACGGTTGATTTTACGGATAATTTTGATGGATCGCAGCAGGAGCCTGTGGTGTTGCCGGTGCAGCTGCCGATTTTGCTGCTCAATGGGTCTTCGGGTATTGCGGTGGGGATGGCAACGAATATGCCGCCCCATAATCTTGGTGAGGTGGTTGATGGCTTAATTGCGGTGATTGATCGCCCTGAGATTGAGGATGAAAAACTCTGGAAATATATTCCGGCACCGGATTTTCCGACTGGTGGTGAAATTGTCGATCTTGATGGGGTACGACAGGCTTACAAAACTGGACGGGGCAGTATTCCGATGCGGGGGATTGTGCACCTTGAGGTGTTGCAGGTTGGGAAAAAACGAAAGCGTGATATCAATGCTTTGGTGATTACGGAGTTACCTTATCAAGTAAATAAGGCGGCGTGGATTGAGAAGATTGCGGCTTTGGTGAATGATGGCAAAATCGTCGGGATTTCTGATATTCGGGATGAGAGCGATCGCCAAGGAATGCGGGTTGTTATTGAACTGAAGCGGGATGCGGCACCAGAAGCTGTTTTGAAAGTGCTTTATAAAAAAACGGCATTGCAATCAAATTTTGGCGCGATTATGTTGTCTTTGGTGGATAATCAGCCCCGCCAATTGTCGCTAAAGCAGATTTTGCAAGAGTTTCTACGGTTTAGGGAGGAAACGGTTACTCGCCAATATCGTAATGAGCTGGAGCATAAGGAAAGTCGTCGCCACTCGGTGGCAGGATTGCTGCTAGCACTGAATAATATCGATAGTGTGATTGAGATTTTACGTAATGCGCCGGATGGGACAACGGCAAAATATCAGTTTCAAGGGGAGCTGGGTCTCAGTGAAATTCAGTCGGATGCAATCTTGGCGATGCCGATGCGGCGTTTGACGGGTTTAGAGAAGCAAAAATTAGAGCAGGAATTTGAAGAGTTGGATGGTGATATTGGGAAGTTAAATGTGCTTTTGAACGATCGCCACGAGTTATTAAAAGCCCTAAAAAAGGATTTGCGATCGCTGAAACGGAAGTTTTCTGACCCGCGTCGGACAAGGTTGCCGGATACTCAGCCGGAACCGACAAAAACCCAAATGCCTGAGACAACGGCAACGGAAGCGGGGGTCTCAGAAGTTCCAAAAAAGAAGCGCCGCCGCGCGAAGAAAGAAGCTGAACCGATGCTTAATCTATTGCCGCAGCGTTCGGAAACATCCCATGTGGCGATCGCCGCTGATGGCGGTATTTACTGGGGCAATGATGATGCGGGTATTGTGAGTGAAGAGGCTATTTTTTATAAAGAAGCCATTGGCCAGCAGGAAAATCTCATTGTTTGTACCGACCAAGGTAAGGCCTATCCGGTGGCGATCGCCGATTTACCCTACCAAGAGCAGCGGGATAAACCTCAGTTGGCAGAGTTATTGCCTGACCATGCCCAGCGCGATAACCACCAGCCCATTACACAATTTATGTTGCCGGAGAATTTAGAAGAGCTTGACCTTCTGTTGTTGACGGCCAAGGGCAAGATTAAACGTTTAGCAGCGACAGAATTAGGCAGCTTTACCAGCCGCGGTTTGAGCCTAATTAAGCTGAAAGACAAAGACTCATTGCAGTTTGCGTTTTTTGTGCAGCCCGGTGAAGATCGGGTGGCGATCGCCGTTAGTAGTGGTCGTGTTTTACATTTACCCATTAGTCAGAGCGAAATTCCAGTTCAGGGTCGTACATCCCAAGGAAATCAAGCTTTAAAACTGCGATTTAACGAAAAAATTGTCGGTTGTGAATCTTTACAGCAGGGCGAAGAAATCTTTTTGCTATCGGAAGAAGGCTACGGTAAACGTCTAGAGGCAAATAGCTTGCGCCTTGGTCGTCGTGGCGATATGGGCAACCATGTCATGCGATTTGAGAGTAAGACAGATTTGCTCCTAACGATGTTCATTCCCGATACGGAAACGCAGCTATGGCTAAAGGATTCTAAAGATCAGGTTGAGCTGATGGGTCTCGATAAATTTCCCGCCGCCAGTAAGGATAGTAGCGGTCGGCGATTCTTTAAATTTACAAAGGGCGATCGCCTCGTGACGGCGCACCTTGCCCACGAATCTAGCCAATAAAGACTCAACAAAAACAATAAAAAAGAGGGGATGTTATGTCCCCTCCGGTGCGGTCATTTTGCTGACCCTTCAGTTTCTTTTTCAGCATTTGATTGCGTTTTTTTAGTTGACGCTGGCGGGCTGAACCACCTTTGCCTTTATCATTGCGACCCCGACGGCGAGGACTTTCCCAACTTTTAATACGCATAAACCCATGATTGATTGATGTATTCTGTGAGTATAGCGTAAGTACTACAAAGTTAGTCTGGCAGGGTACGCATCAGTTCTAAAGTAATGAGGTAATCGTCTTGTTTGCCTTGGTCTAGAAAGAGCTGGGCAGCTTGTCGATAGTCTTGTCTGGCGGCAGCATATTCACCCCGTTGGGCGTACAAACTGCCTCGATTGCCGTAGGCGGGGGCGATGTTTTGGTTGAATTCAATGGCGCGTGAATAATCGGTGAAGGCGGCTTGGTACTGTCCTTTCTGTTCCATGGCAACGCCTCGCAGATAATAGGCCATGGCATTTTCTGGGTCATTGCGGAGGGCAAAATTGTAGTCGGCGATCGCCTCATCGATTCTATTGCCTTGGCGATAAATAGCCCCCCGTCGCAGGTAAGGCGTAACGAGAGAGGGGTCAATTTCAACTGCCATTGAATAGTCGGCGACAGCTTGCACAACATTATTAAGTTGCTGGTAAACTAAGCCCCGCTCTACATAGGCACTAGCCAAACGGTTATTCAGATTAATGGCTCGGGTAAAATCCTGTAGCGCTAAAACTGCTTCTCCTGTGGCCGTGTAGGCTTGACCTCGGGCGACTAGAGCTAGTGTATTATCCGGATTAAGGGTTGTCAAAATGCGGTTAAAATCGGCGATCGCCCCAGCGATATCATTGGCCTGAGCTCGTAATTTACCGCGCTGGAGATAAGATATTTCGTGATTTGGGTCGCGCTGAATCGCTCGGTTATAGTCGGCGATCGCCTCGACGGTGTTACCCATTTTTGCCTGGACAAAGCCCCGCTGATAGTAAGCCTCTGCAAAGTTTGGGCTAAACCCGATAGCGGTCGTCAGCTCAAATAACGCTGCGCCATAATTTCCTAAGCGGCTTTGGTTGACCCCAACATAGTAGGCCTCTGGAATCGTTGCAGTGACTGAATCCTGTGCCAATGAAGGAGCAGCAGGCACAGCGGTAAAAAATAAACCAAAACAGGCGATCGCTGGGCGTAGAGAGTGTCGTCTAAACATCAAAAAAGTCCCTTTTGTATGAAGTAAAATCGCAATTTAAGCTCTAGATGCAGAAGAGTAATAGGTCTGGCAACCAACGTGAGGCCGCACAAGACCCAATGATCGAAAGGTGGCAAATCTGGTAATACCCACTACCGATTTTGTGACAGCTTCATCCCGTTATAGTTCCCGGATGTAGGGTTTCACCTTGGCTGTTTCAAGGCCTCATTGGTCACGGTACACCTTTTTTTTGATTGTAATTTCTGATGGCCCAACCATGAATTCTTCCAAGGGGCTAGGGATTCGTACTAAAGTATGGTCTAGCAAACCTTGCGGAATGATTGATGCTAAAGCTGTTTAAGCAATACGAAAAATTAATGACCCAGTTGCTCATGATCATGTTGGCGCTTGTCATTGGTTTAGCCACGCTGGATATTGGCTGGATGATTTTTCATGATCTAATCCTTGCAGCGCCTTTTTTATTAATTGACTCGGATCAACTGCTGGATGTATTTGGCCTATTCATGTTGATCATTATTGGGATTGAGTTACTTGAAACGATTATGAAAACCTATTTTGTGAAGGGCAATAATCACTTTGAAGTCGTGCTTTCTGTCGCTATCATTGCGATCGCCCGTAAGGTCATTATTCTCGATCTTAAACAAGTAGATAGCCTCACCATGTTTGGTATTGCCGCAATTATTCTGTCCTTGACCATTGGTTACTACTTCATGAAAAAGAGTCACGATGACCCCCCCAAGGATGACCCCAAAGAAATAGCGCCGCCTCCACGCTCACCAAAGGCACGTAAATATTCTGACTATGACAACTAAAGGCCACTGTATTAATACAGACCCTCAAGGGCTAGACAAAATCTAGCCAAAATTAGGAGTGCTGGTAATTTTAACGGCTAGCAGCCTGCACTTCTAATAATTTTTGCTGTAGAAAGGCAATGCGATCCAATGCGCCAATTTGTTCTGCCACCTCTAATGCTCTAATCAAAAAAGCTTCAGATTGTTGGCGATCGCCAAGCTCAGCATAAAAGAACGCTGCATTTTCAATGGTTTTAAATTCTTCCGCCAAATTATCTTGTTCCCGTGCGAACTTTGACCAGCGATTTAAAGCCTTAAAAGCAAGGTCTGTTTGACCCATCATTCGGCGAGTCAGATAACGTCCTTCGAGGGCCCGGAACTGATTATCAACATCGCGAATATCTTCGGCGGCTAAAAGACCATCCGTATAGGCGATGATGGCATTGTCACCCTGACCAGCGTAGAGAAAAGCATCCCCCAAATTAGTTAAGGTTAGGGTTTCGCCTGCGGGATTTTTCGCTTCGCGGTGGAATAGAAGCGCTGTATTGTAGCGTTTGATCGCTTCACCATAATTGCCCCGAAGTGCTGCTGCTAACCCTAAATTATTTAGACTAATGCCTGCTGTTAAAGCGTTTTCGACAGAACGGGCGATCGCCAAGGCATCGGAAAAAACTTCCTCGGCCATATTGAGATTACCCTCTTTGAGGAAGAGTGTCCCAAGGTTATTGAGGGCAAACATCTGAGCCTGCAAATCATCGCGATCCCGAGCAACAGCTAGGCGACGGCGGAAAGCATCTTCGGCAGAACGAATATCCCCAAGGGAAACATAGGCTTCACCGAGGTAATCATAGGTAAGTCCTAGACTTTCTTCGTCCCCAAATCGCTGGTAAATATTGGCCGCCTTGAGCCAATGAAAAATAGCTTTATCCAGCTGACCTTGCTGTTCTGCCTGTTGTCCGAGGCGTAACTGGAAATCACCATCTTCCCGCTTTGTCATTTGCTTGGCCGCATTTTGTCGACGTCCTTCGGCTAATGCTGGAGTGGTTCCGAGTACACCCACACTCCCTAGGCTCAACAATAGGCACAGGGTTAGCCAAAAGGGAAAAGTGGAACGAAGAGTAAACTGGCGCGACATGGTGATTTTTTGCACAGTGTGTGGATAGGCTAGGTCGTTTTTATCATAGCGATGAACGCTGATCATAGCTTACCCATTTTGCATCGCATCTTATCTTTTACAATTGTGCTGGGCAAGGCGATCGCCGTTAATGGAGATCAAGACATTGACACCCTCTCCCAGCCACCCTAGCGGGTATGCAGAGAGATTCCTTGGGTCGCCCCAAAGATTTCCTGTTTCACTGCCAGTTGGCTAGACACCGTTACCGATGCCCCCGCTACCTCGACTCCACAGGCATTTTCGATTTCCCGTTGCCCACGGGTACTAATCACTTGAGCAGCCGCCACATCACGAGGCTTAACTGACCCGCAGTTGTAGCAGTGATGGATACGCATTGAGAAGTCTTTCCCGACCGCCGCTCCACAATCTGGACACTCTTGAGACGTGCCACGCGCATCCACCTTGCCGTAATACACATCCCGCTTGAAACAAACCCAAGGGAGAATCTGGTGGGTGAACTGACCTAGACCAGCATCCAAAGTGTGCTGACCTAACATCCCTTTGGCCACCATGCGAAAGTCCAAATCTTCCACGAACACCATCCCAGCGTTGTCACACAGATGATGAGCCAACTTAAAATGCCAGTCCCTACGGGTATCAGCAATACGTTGATGCACCCTCGCCATTTTCTTCTGGAGTTTCAACCAATTAGCTGACCCCTTCTGTTTTTTCTTCAGCCTGCGTTGCAGCAATTTCAGCTTGCGGTGCAGCTTCTTGAAAAAGTGAGGTCGCTTCACCTGTTCCCCATCAGAAGTTGAGAGAAAGTATTTTAAGCCAACATCAATCCCCACCGGATGCCCGTGAGGGTGGACAGCAGGAATATCAACATCAGCTTGCATACTCAACATGACAAAGTAGCCGGATGCCTTGCGGACAACCCTTGCTTGCTTGACGACAAACAAATCAGGAATTTGACGCGACCACCGAGCTTTAATCAGACCCAACTGAGGCAGCTTGATTCCCTCTGTACTGACAGGATTCTTCAGCATTTGCGGGAATACCAAGCTCCGCATCCGAGCCTGGTTCTTAAACCGAGGTAAACCTGACCGCTTTAGCAACCAACCTTCCCAAGCTTGCTCAAGCTTCCTGAGAACTTGCTGGAGCACTTGAGCATTTACGCTCCTCAGCTCCTCATTTCCCTTCTTCGCTATGGTCAGGCTTTTGGCTTGGTTGTGATACCCCGGACAAGGGGTGCTTGCTGGCAAGATGAACTCCTGCCGAATCGAGCAAGCATTGATCGGCGACTTCCGAGAACTGAGCCAATCCTTGCGCTCTCGTAGAGCAAAGTTCCACACCTTACGGCAAACCGTTAAAGTGCGCTCAATCTCTGCAACCTGCTCGGCAGTTGGCTCTAGCTTGAATTCCCATGTCACATTAAGCATATCTACATAATAACAGACATTGTGTAAACTGCTCACTTTGTTCACGCTTCGCTACACCACCAAGCAAGCTTTTACCTATGGTCGGAGTACTGCGAAGTTCTTCTTAGAGGCGATTTGCTTCAAGGAATTCCACCATGATTGTCTAAAGAGACTTTCGGTAAAGTTCAACATTTGTCCGAGGCATATTACTTTAGCTACGCAAAATTTTAGAACATAATCAACTGCCATCATTTCAAGAACAGTAAGCTCCCTGTCTTCAGAATCCCGCAACATCTCCCCAGACAAGCCGAGTCAAGTTAAAATCACACATAGCAAATACTTGTAAACCTACTCCCACCCTGCCGTCGTGACAGAAGCAAAGAGCTACAAAAACACCGTTAATCTGCCAAAAACAAAATTTGACATGCGGGCAAATGCCCCCAAAAAAGAACCAGAAATTCAGAAATTCTGGCAGGAGCAGCAGATTTACGAAACCCTCGCGGCAGAAAATCCGGGAAATACTTTCACGCTCCACGATGGCCCTCCATACGCCAATGGTGACCTGCACATGGGTCATGCCTTAAACAAGGTGCTGAAGGACATCATCAATAAGTACAAACTGCTCCAAGGCCACAAAATTCGCTACGTACCGGGTTGGGATTGCCATGGTTTGCCCATCGAGCTAAAAGTGCTCCAAAACATGAATGAGGAGACACGCAAAAATTTAACGCCGCTTAAACTCCGCTATAAAGCCCGTGATTTCGCCCTCAAAACCCAGAAAAAACAGGCTGAAAGTTTTAAGCGCTATGGTGTTTGGGGTGATTGGGAAAATCCTTATCTCACGCTGACTCCCGACTATGAAGCGGCACAAATTGAAGTGTTCGGTGCAATGGCGCTCAAAGGTTATATTTATCGTGGTCTGAAGCCTGTTCACTGGAGTCCCAGTTCCCAAACTGCCCTTGCTGAAGCCGAACTCGAATATCCTGAAGGTCATACCTCGCAAAGTATTTATGTGTCTTTCCCCATCACCGAATTGAGTGATACGGCGCAGGAGGTTTTGGGAGATTATGGTTCAAGTTTGGGTGTGGCGATCTGGACCACAACTCCTTGGACTTTACCCGGAAATCTTGCTGTTGCCATCAACCCTGATCTTGAATATGCAGTGGTTGAAACTGATGGAACCCTTTGCGCTCAGAAATATTTGATCGTCGCGAAGGATTTGGCGGAAACTCTCACGGGCACTTTCGAATCTGCCCTTGCGATTAAGGCAAGTTTTAAAGGGGAGGTCATTGAAAAATGCACCTATCAACATCCGCTGTTTGATCGCCAAAGTCCGGTGGTTGCGGGTGGCGATTACATTACGACAGAATCTGGTACTGGCTTAGTGCATACTGCTCCCGGCCATGGTCAGGAGGACTACATCACAGGCCAAAAATATGGTTTGCCTTTGCTTTCTCCCGTTGACGCAGAAGGAACGCTAACGGCTGAAGCGGGTGACTTTGCTGGGTTAAATGTTCTCGATGGCGCAAACGACAAAATCATTGAAGCATTAAAAGGTAAGGACGCTTTATTGAAAGAAGAGGCCTATCAACACAAATATCCCTACGATTGGCGCACGAAAAAGCCGACAATTTTCCGGGCAACGGAACAGTGGTTTGCGTCGGTAGAAGGGTTCCGTGATCAGGCTCTCGCGGCGATTAAAGATGTGCAATGGATTCCGGCGATCGGTGAAAATCGTATTACGCCCATGGTCGGCGATCGCAGTGATTGGTGTATTTCCCGTCAGCGGACTTGGGGTGTGCCGATTCCTGTTTTCTATGACGAGGAAACTAACGAGGAATTGCTCAACGAAGAAACCATTAATTATGCAAAAGAGCTAATTGCAGAGCACGGCTCAAACATTTGGTGGCAAAAGCCTGTGGAAGAGTTGTTGCCCGAAAGCTATCGCAATAATGGTCGTACCTATCGCAAGGGCACAGACACCATGGATGTATGGTTTGATTCTGGGTCTTCTTGGGCGGCAGTGGCGAAACAGCGGGAAGGCATGGACTATCCCGTCGATATGTACTTGGAAGGCTCTGACCAACATCGCGGCTGGTTCCAATCGAGCTTGCTGACTAGCGTTGCGGTTAATAATTGTGCGCCTTACAAAACGGTTTTAACCCACGGTTTTGTGTTGGATGAAAAGGGCTACAAAATGAGTAAGTCCGTCGGTAATGTTGTTGACCCGAACATCATTATCAATGGTGGCAAAAACCAGAAAAAAGAGCCTCCCTACGGTGCTGATGTGTTGCGTTTATGGGTGTCTTCTGTGGATTATTCTTCGGATGTGCCCATCGGTCAAACAATTCTCAAGCAACTTGCTGATGTTTACCGCAAGATTCGCAACACGGCTCGCTTCCTACTGGGCAATATCCATGATTTTGATCCGGCAAAAAATGCGATCGCCTACGAAGATTTAGCAGATCTCGATAAATATATTCTTCACCAAACCCATAATGTTTTTAGTGAGGTGACGGAGGCCTTTGAGAGTTTCCAATTCTTTAAATTCTTCCAAAAGGTGCAGAATTTTTGCGTGGTTGATCTCTCGAATTTTTACCTTGATATCGCTAAAGATCGCCTCTATATTTCTGACGCGGATTCTCCTCGCCGCCGCAGTTGCCAAACTGTTATTGCGATGATTCTGGAGACGCTCACCAAGGCGATCGCCCCGGTACTTTGCCATATGGCAGAGGATATTTGGCAGAACCTTCCCTATGAAACTAACAAAAAGTCTGTCTTTAACTCAGGCTGGTTTGAGCTGGACGAAAAATGGGCAGGCGATGAAGCGCTATTTCAGAAGTGGGAAGAGTTACGCAAGATTCGCAACGGTGTAAACCAAGTGCTCGAAAAGGCTCGTACCGAGAAAATGATTGGTGCATCCCTCGAAGCGAAGGTTTTGATGCGTGATGTTGATGGCAAATTGGCTGATTGGCTCGCGACTCTCAATCCTGAAGGCGGCTTAAATGACGGCAATCGTGTCGATGAATTACGTTATTTGCTGTTAGTTTCCCAAGTTGAGTTTGTGACTGACTCTCTCGATGGTGAGCAATATCAAGACACCCTTGAGCTAGCTGGTGGTAAATTGCAAGTTGCCGTCCAAAAAGCTGATGGTCATAAGTGCGATCGCTGCTGGAATTATTCCCTAAGCGTGGGTTCTTTTGACGATGACCCCACTATCTGCGATCGCTGTAATGAAGCGCTCCAACAAAAATTCTAAATAATAATTTAGCGGGTGCAATTCCCGCTTTTTTAACACCCTACTGATGGATTTTCAGCATTTCTTTTCCTATTTATTGGCTCCCAGTTTGCGCATTCCAATGGGTATTGTGCTGGCCTATCTTGGTGCATTAGTTGGCTGCGCAGAGCTACTCAGCCGCAAAACTAATATGAGCGCTGAACTAACTCGCAAAATTGTGCATATTGGTAGCGGAAATGTCATTCTTATTGCGTGGCTGGGCGACATCCCCGGAGAAATGGGAGTTGCAGCGGCTTTTGTCGCCGGAATTATCGCGTTAGTTTCTTATTTTTTGCCAATCCTACCGAGCATTAATAGCGTTGGCCGCCAAAGTCTTGGCTCGTTTTTTTATGCCTTGAGTATGGGAATTTTGATTTGGTGGTTTTGGTCAATTCACCAACCTTATTTTGCAGCGCTCGGCATTCTTGTGATGACTTGGGGTGATGGTCTCGCTGCTGTCATCGGCACGAACTTCGGCAAACATCCTTACAAAGTATTCGGTAATAAAAAAAGCTATGAAGGCACGGCCACTATGTTTTTCGTTAGTTTGGCGATCGCCCTTCTTCTCCTCATCCCTTTGAGCCTACTCGCTTGGCAACAAATTCTAATTGCAGCAATAATCGCCCTTGTCGCGACGTTCCTCGAAAGTTTTGCCCAGCTAGGCGTTGATAACTTACTCGTTCCTGTAGGAAGTGCCGCCGTTGCCTTTTTCCTCAGCCAATATTTTGTCGCAATCTAAATCGCTTTAGGAAAAGACGTGATTTTGGCGATCGCCATCAACTCCAAAGCGCTATCCGTTAACTTAATACTCTTAACGCTAAATTCCATCCCACTAAACATTAGTCCATTGAGATTGAGTAGATCTAATAAAGTTGTCCCTAAACTCTCAAAAACACGATCAAAATTTTCCCTATTTTCTGAGTACTCACTACTCTGGAAGGCGATCGCCTTTTGATTAATGTCATAGCCAACAACAAACCTTGCATCGAGCCCATGAACATCAGAAGTACTCTGCTCAACTAATACGACCTTTACTTGCAATACATTCGGTAGGTCAAAACCGCAGCTGAGTGTCTGTATCATAAAACCTTGCGGAATCACCCCATTAAGCTTACGAGAAAGAGCATCCTCTAAATCCGTAGCACCCACTTCCAATAACGCATTCCCAAAAGCCGGTTCACGCAACTGCACATTACCCATCAGTGCCTTAAAAGGATGAACACTAATATTTTCGATCAGCAAAGAAAAGTCCGTTGCCCGGAACCCCTGAGAAGTAACCACATTTTTTCCTTCCATCGCAAACGAAGAAATAATTCCCTTAGACAATTCCTGAGGATCGACCTTGACATTGACAGAAAAAGATTCCGACTCCCGCATTTGACTAGCCAATGCCGCCGTTGCAATGCGGTTAATCGCCTGTTCACCGAGGCCATCGAGATTTTTCAGCATGTTCATTCGTCATATTTAGCAGATTTACATAAGATAGCGCATTCATGACCCCAGTTACGCCCAAAAAAAAAGCCCCCACAGGGAGGGCTACAAACGCTAACTCTAAAGATTTAGAGAGCGTTACCACGGGGAAGAGCTTCCTCAGGGAATACAAATTTTTCGTGAATTTGGTCTTGGGGTGCCATCCATGCAC
>NZ_MRBY01000053.1 GCF_001904615.1 [Limnothrix rosea] IAM M-220 | reverse complement strand
TGTCTCATTTGTTGGCATTTTCCTACCAACGCTGCATAGTCAATCCCGGAGAGCCTAATTTTTTGTTATTGAGCTGCATCAATATTATCCACAGATTCACTGGTCACCGTGGGTAAATTGCCATTACGTCCACGCCACCATGCCAGTAAAGTACTCGCTAGGAAAATACTCGAATAGGAGCCCAGTAAAAAACCAATAATGAGCGCTAAAGCAAAGAATTTCAGCGTTTCGCCACCAAACAAGAAAATCGCCAATAGGGGTAAGAGAGTGGTCGTCGTTGTATTGATCGAACGTCCTAGGGTCTGCTGCACCGACAAATCGACAATATCGCTAATAGTACCGGCCTGTTCGCTATCGAGATTTTCGCGAATGCGGTCGTAAATCACCACAGTATCATTCACAGAAAAACCAATAATCGTTAGGAGTGCCACTAAAAATAGGCTGTCAACTTCTAAGCCAATCACTAAGCCTAGTAATGAAAATATCCCCGCCGTAATCAAGGCATCGTGAAATAATGCGGCGATCGCAATAATGGCATAGTCAAACTTAAACCGAATACTCAAATAGGCAATGATGCCAAAAAAAGACACAATCAGCGCCAACATCCCTTGGATAAACAGTTCACGTCCGATGGTCGGCCCCACATCGTCAATCTGTAAAGTCGCAGGATCAAAAACACCAATCCCTTCGTTTAGGGCAGCCTGTAACGCGGCTCGCTCTTCTAGTTCTAACTTGGGCGTACGAATCGAAATATTTGTTTTATCTTGTCCGAGCACCTGCACACTACTTTTGCCAATATTTTGCGCTGTGAGAATGGCCTGTACTTCAGCGGTACTGATCGGTTCATCGCAATTCCCTTCAACCGTACAATCCAAGGCCATCTGGATCTTTGTGCCACCGACAAAATCAATACTAGGCCGTAGAGGTGTTTGAATCTGCTGCTGCGAAACCACCATAAAAATAACACTGGCAATGACGGCGATCGCCGAGAGGGACCACCAAAGTAGCCGTTGTTGAGTGACTTTAAATTTCAATTGCAGACTCATCAAACTTACAGGAACTAATGGAGTAGAAAAACAAAGGAGGTTCAGTACACTCGCTTAGAGCAACTTATTTCGGAGCATTCGGTGCGAACAAAGAAGGGTTTTGACGTACCGACGGTAGGCCAAGAACCGTCAACAACATTAAAGTGCGGCTACAGGTAACCGCCGTAAACATACTGACAGCAACACCAATGGCGAGGGTCAGCGCAAAACCTTTGACCAAACCAGAACCAAGGAAGAAAAGAGCACCACAGGCAATTAACGTCGTCACATTACTATCAAGAATGCTAGAAAACGCGTTAAAAAAGCCCGATTCCACAGAACGGTAGAGAGTATTACCTTTATAAATCTCCTCCCGCGTCCGTTCAAAGATAAGGACATTGGCATCGACTGCCATACCGATACTCAGAATAAATCCCGCAATGCCCGGCAGCGTTAGCGTTACGCCAATCAAGGAATAACAGGCGAGGGTGAAAATGGTGTAGATCACAAGTGCACAGTCCGCAATCACACCCGGCAACCGGTAATATACCGCGACAAAAATCAGGACTAAAAAGAGACCCGCTAAACCGGCATAAATACTACGACGAATCGAATCTTGACCGAGGGATGCCCCCACTGTGCGATTTTCAACGACCTCAACGGGGAACGGTAAGGAGCCACCTTTTATTTGAATCGCGAGATCATTGGCTCCGTCAAAATCAAAACTACCGGAAATGGTGACGTTATTACTAATGCCTGTGGTGGCATATTCTGCACCGACTGTTGGGGCACTAATGAGAGCGTCGTCAAGAAAAATACCGACGCTGCGACCTGTCCCGGCCAACTCCTTTGTGATTTCAGCAAAGATATCGCCACCAGCTTCGTCGAAATTGATAAAGACCTGCCAACCATTACCGGACTGTAAAGGGGCGGGCTGGGCATTGGTGACATTTTCCCCTGTCAAATTGACTGGATCAAAGAAGGTCAAAATCTTCTCGTTAGCTGCTGTAATCAGATCTTCAAGCTGATTGATTTCTGCTTGATTTTCTTCTGCATTGCCATCATCCCTGAGGAGAGCAACCTGTACTTCCAGTTGTCTGAGGGTTTGAAATTGAGCTGTAAATTCTCCTTCTGTACCGGGGCGCAGTGGGCGAAATTCGAGTTGTGCTGTGCCCCCAAGCACCCGCTCGGCTTGGTCGGGATTGGTGACGCCGGGTAGTTGGACAAGAATGCGATCGCTCCCGACAAGTTGGGTAATCGCTTCTGCTACACCTAAACCATTAATGCGGTTTTCGATTACGCGTTTAACTGCAGTGGTGTCATCTTCGGTGACGGTCTGACCATTCTCTGCTGGCTGCACCTGAATGGTTAGCTGAGCGCCGCCCCGCAGATCAAGTCCGAGTTGGGGTGGGAGGGTCACCAAAATTGTCACGGCGATCGCCACAAGAAAAAGGATCGCCACAATGACTAAGCGTTGTTTTTGCATAATGGTTTAAGTTGAATAATCGATTCCCTAGACGTTATTAGCCATCATGTTCTGTACGGCTTCGATGATATTGTCGGGTTGAATAATCGTGAGACGTTCTAGGGTGCCGTTATAGGGGGTAGGAATGTCTTGGGAAGACAAGCGTACAACGGGGGCATCTAGTTCATCAAAGAGCTGCTCGTTGATCAAGGACATGACTTCGGCGGCAACCCCTGCTGTCTTCATACATTCTTCGACAATAATGACCCGGTGGGTTTTTCGCACGGATTTGGCGATCGTCTCCATGTCGATGGGTTTTAGGGAAATTAAATCGATTAATTCAGGATCAATGCCCTGCTTCTCAAGGGTTTTAATGGCCTGGGTACAGTGGTGACGCATCCGGGAATAGGTTAAGAGCGTAACATCTTTACCTTCGCGGACAAGCTCTGCCTTGTCTAAAGGCACAATATATTCCCCTTCGGGGAGATTTTCTTTCAGGTTGTAGAGCAGTACGTGCTCAAACATTAAAACGGGATTATTGTCGCGAATCGCTGCTTTGAGCAAGCCTTTGGCGTTATAGGGTGTGGAGCAGGCCACAATTTTTAGACCGGGAACCGCTTGGAAATAAGCTTCAAGGCGTTGGGAGTGTTCCGCACCGAGCTGACGACCGACACCGCCGGGGCCGCGAATGACCATCGGAATTTTGTAGTTACCGCCGGATGTGTAGCGGAGCATGCCCGCGTTATTGGAAATTTGGTTAAAGGCAAGGAGAAGAAATCCCATATTCATGCCTTCGATGATGGGACGTAGACCAGTCATTGCTGCGCCAACAGCCATTCCTGTAAAGCTATTTTCGGCAATTGGCGTGTCGAGTACCCGTAGATCTCCGTATTTCTTAGCGAGATCCTTCGTTACTTTGTAGGAGCCACCGTAATGTCCAACATCTTCGCCCATGACGAAGACACTTTCGTCGCGCGCCATTTCTTCATCGAGGGCTTGACGTAATGCGTTAAAAAGTAAAGTTTCTGCCATTTGAAATTAAGAGGGTTAAACGGATCGCAGCAAAGGTTATCCTATCATTCCAACGACTTTCTGTGCTGAATCCTTCTCATGCGCGGCGATCGCCGCCAAGATACTCTTTTTCTACTTTTGAAGAGTCTAGATTTAGATCAAATCAACAGACATAGTGCAATTTATTGATTCAGCTCTTTTTTTGCTTGTCGCCACAACTGATCGAGTTCTGTAATGTCGTAATCAGCTAATGATTTTTTTGCAAATTTTTCCATGAGAGTGATGCGCTGCACCAACCGCTGATTTGTACCATGTAATGCTTCGCTGGGGTCAAGGTCATACCACCGCGCCAGATTAACAATGGTAAATAACAAATCCCCTAATTCTGCCTGTTGGTGAGCTTTATCTTCGGTGGCTAATGCTTCGTGAAATTCTGTAAGTTCTTCGTCAAATTTTGCCCAAACATCTTCGATTTTTTCCCATTCAAATCCAGCGGCAGCGGCTTTTTTTGACATCTTCATACTCGCCATTAAAGGTGGCAAAGTCGCGTTGTAACGGTCTAGTTTACGACTCAGTTTTTCGGCTAGCTCTGGGGTTTCACCTTTTTCTTGGGCTTTAATTTTATCCCAATTTTGGCGGACTTCTTCAACGGTATCGACAGCCACTTCACCGAAAACATGGGGGTGACGACGAATTAGTTTGGCGCTAATACCTTCGGCAATGTCTTGGAGGTTAAAGTCCCCGGCTTCACTGGCAATTTGCGCTTGTAAAATGACCTGTAATAATAAATCCCCTAGCTCTTCGGCGATCGCCGCCTGTTCTCCCCCACGAATGGCGTGAACCACTTCATAGGCTTCTTCGATGACGTAGGGAATTAATGTTTCGGGTGTCTGAGCCAAATCCCAAGGACAACCACCATCCGGCGATCGTAACCTTGCTACCACCTGAATAAGATGTTCAAGAGAATTTAAAATAGCATCCGTGGGTTGACTCATGGGTTGAATGTAAAACCTAAAAGTTAAGACAAAAAAGGCAGTTTTAACACTGCCCTAAAAGTTTATCGAGTTGTCATAAACTCTAACGAGCTATTCTTCCGATGCCGAAGAGCGACGACGGCGACGGCGGCGGACAACCTTTTGCTCAGGTTCAGGTTCAGGTTCAGGTTCCGTTTGCAGCACTTCGACTTCTGTGGTTTCTGTCGTTTTAGGCTCAGCTTTCTTGATGACGACTGGATCGCTATCGACTAGGTCAGAAACTTCCTTGACGCTGGGCTTATGTACAACTTTCACCTTTGTCACACCATTCTTTGGGTCAGACTCTGGCTCTGCTGATGTCTCAGCTGCCACTGTTTTTTGCTCGACTGTTGTTGCCGTGACTGTCGCCGCTTCTGCTGGTGGGTCAACCGTTTCACCGGGTCGAATGACCTTCACAATCGTAGAACGAGGATCCTTCTCCTCACCGCCCGCTATCTTGACAAGGGGCGATACACCAATTAGGGCATAAACATTTTGCTCTTCCGGTGTCATTTCCACCTGAATAGTTTCATACTTAATCTCTTCACGGCGGTAACGTCCCCGTTCACGTCGATCATAACGACCGGAACTACCGTTTTTAGAAGAACTACTGCTATTGGAGTCCTTTTTGCTGTCATCTTTTGAGGATGATGCCGCTGCGGTCCCTTGACTTTCCGACGAGGTGTCTGGCTCTTTCTCGTTGACATCCTTCAGGACTGGCTTGGCACTGACATTCACGTCAGGCGATCGCCGACGGCGGCGGCGGTTACCGCCACCATTATTTTGTTCTTGATAATCCGGGTGATTGAGAAGCTCGAGAGAGTCATTACTCGCAGTACTCGTTTTACTACGAGAATTACTACGGCTGTTATTACCTGTCGGCGCAATACGATTGACTAAAGTTGGCCGAGCATCAGTCGTTGCCACAGCCGCTGCTGTGGACTGAGTGGACAACGGTAAAATATTACCAACCTGTAAACCAGAAGGATGTTCCTCACCCGGCAAATGGGCGAGGTGACCCAAGCCATTACAGTGGGGGCAAGGAGTCCCAAACAGCTCATAAAGATTTTGCCCTTGGCGTTTACGAGTTAGCTCCACAAGACCTAATTCTGAAAGTTGCGCAATTTGAGGACGAGCCTTATCAGCCTTAAGGATCTTCGTGAAATGCTCTAACAATCTAAGCTGATCACGCCGAGAATCCATATCGATAAAATCGACGACAATGACCCCACCAATATTCCTGAGCCGGAGCTGACGGGCAATCTCTGTGGCCGCTTCAAAATTAGTCCAAAGAACAGTTTCCCTTGCCGTAGCAGATTTTGTAAAAGAGCCAGAGTTAACATCAATCACCGTTAAAGCCTCCGTTGGCTCCATGATGATGTAACCACCAGAAGGCAGATCAACACGCGGTTTTAATGCTTCGCGAATGGCACCATTGACCCGGAAATATTCAAGGACATTTTGTTTTTCCCGGTGATGATCAATCAATAAACCATCAGGCGTTTTACCACCTTGCCAATTCATTAATTGATTTTTAACCCGCTTGACACCACTAGCTGAATCGACAACGATTCTGTTGACTTCGTCGCTATAGATATCCCGTAATACACGTTGGATAAAATCATCATCGCGGTTAATCAACATGGGCGGACGACCATAATTCGCCTGCTGCTGAATCGATTCCCACTGTTTTTGGAGGGACTCTAAATCCTCAATGATCGAATCTTCATCTGTACCTTCGGCTTCGGTGCGTACGAGTAGTCCCATGCCGGGCGGCTTCATCAGTACAGCCAGAGCTCGCAGACGACTACGTTCATTATCGTCACTAATGCGACGTGATAGGTTGACACCTTTACCGTAGGGCATCAGAACAACATAGCGACCTGGCAGTGTAATGTTTCCGGTGAGTCGAGGACCCTTATTTCCCGTCGGTTCCTTCATGACCTGCACTAAAGCCTTCTGCTGTGGCTCTAATAACTCGGTAATGGAACTGGAGTTTTTTCGTAGACGAATTGGGCCTAGGTCACTGACGTGAATAAAGCCGTTTTTCTCGGTTTCACCGATATTAATGAAAGCTGCGTCGATGCCGGGGATGACATTTTCGACAATGCCTAGATAAATATCACCGACTTGTTGAGCACCTGTGGATACGACGATTTCTTGGATTTGGTCTTCCCAAAAAACGGCAGCAATCTGATGCTGCTCCGCAATAATGATTTGCTTTGGCATTCAAATTCCTCGATTTTTTTCGCTTAGTGCTGAAAAACCTGATTGTTGCAAGTTCTTGTTAGTCAAAAGGCTCTGAAACTAGTTAAAAATCTTTCTTGTTTCGCGAGATTTCACCGCTGGCAGAGGTCATATAATGATGCCGGGTGAAAGGAGATGGGCAGGGGAACAAATCCTTGTCTTCTGTCGGGGTATTAGGCTATTGGTGTAATGCCACAACAGTTAACTTGGATCGTATAGTTGTTTCTTTCGGAACACGCTGTGTACTTAATAAAAAGAAACTGTGGCTAAATAATTGAATGTTTAGCGGGATGTATGCAACCATCTGATTTACTATATTACTGCTAAGTGCGTACTTTGGATCGCCTTTGCTCTAATCTGCTGACATTTGTCTGAGGGAAGTAACGGTTTTTTGCACGGCGATCGCCACTTGATCTATGTCTGCAATGGTGCTGGTGCGCCCAATGCCAAATCGTAGTGATGCTTGGCATTCTGCGGTGGTTCGACCGATCGCCTGTAGTACGTGGGAGGGTTTGCCTGATGAACAGGCGGATCCTGATGAAAGGGCAACTGTATGTCTTAAGCCTAGGAGTAAGGATGCGCCGTCAATATCTGCAAAGCTAATGTTGAGGTTATGGGGGAGTCGTTGGCTGAAGTCGCCGTTAAGAGTGCAATTGGGAATATTTTGTAGTTTGTTCCAGAGGCGATCGCGCAAGTGTTTTAATCGTTCATTTTCTTCTGGTTGATTGGCTAGGGCAATTTCAACAGCTTTACCAAACCCAACAATTTGAGGAACGTAAAGCGTACCGGAACGTTTTTCTCGTTCTTGACCACCGCCATGGAGTTGAGCGGCTAAATTCACGCGGGGATTTTTTCGGCGTACGTACAATGCACCAATGCCTTTGGGTCCGTAGATTTTGTGGGCGGTGAGGGAGAGTAAATCAATATTTTGAGCCTGGACATCAATAGGAGCTTTGGCGATCGCCTGAGCTGCGTCACAGTGAAATAAAACATTTTTTTCGTGACAAATTGCCCCGATTTTATCAATGGGCTGTAGGACACCGATTTCGTTATTGGCCGCCATTACGGAGACAAGAACTGTATCTGGGCGAATCGCTTTTTCTAAGAAATCTAGTTCTAGCAAGCCGTCGGGCTGTACTGGCAAATAAGTAACTTCAAAACCAAGGGTTTCAAGATAAGCGCAAGGATCGAGCACCGCACGATGTTCTGTTTGGACAGTGATAATATGTCTCCCCTGAGAAAAATACGCTTCCGCAATGCCTTTAAGGGCTAAATTATTAGACTCCGTCGCGCCACTGGTGAAAATAATTTCTTCGGGTGCTGCGTTGATACTCTGGGCGATCGCTTCCCGTGCCTGTTTAACTGCCGCTGCCGCTTCCCATCCATAACTGTGTCCTGCGCTGCCAGCATTACCAAAGTTTTCCGTAAAATAGGGCAGCATTGCCTCTAACACCAATGGATCAACAGGTGTCGTAGCATGATTATCCAGATAAATAGGACGATCTTTCACGGAGAAATTTAGTGCATTAACAATCGAAGCTCTGTTGAGAAATCAGAACTATAAGTTTCCCAGTACAGCTCCTTTGGTTTATTTGGAGCATCAAAAACAGAACAAAAAGTCACCTTCCCTTGGGGCTGAATAATTGCATCGAGATCCACATCAAGACATTCAATGCCAAGAAATAAGTCACTACTGTATTCTTCTCCAGTAAGCTCTTTGAGCGAAACACTTTGAAATAAGTCACCAGCTCTCACAGGTTGATTTTTTACATTGCTTACTTCGACAAAAACGCCAACCCATTCATGAATAGCTAGCTTTTCTTCGTCAAAATCCATCATTTTTTTTCCAAAACTTTTGAAGTCTACAACTCTAAAAGCAACTTCATCAGATTGGTAGGTTTGACCTTTACGGATTTCAGCAAGTGATGTTTCAAAAGTGTCTTCAGAAGTTGTGTTACTTGAATCAACATACACAGTTTTTTCTCGTACACAAGCTCCCAAAGACAAGCTCAAAGTTAAACCGACTAACAGAGAAAATCGACAAATGACTTTAGACATCAGGTTATGCAAAGTGTAAATATCACAATAGAAAATATATACTCTTGGTTAATATTCGAGACTAACTGAGGATGGTTTGGAGTTTTTGGCGGGGGTGGGTTTCCATTAAGCGGCGCACCTGTTCGGCATGATAGGAGCTACGAGTTAACGGACTAGAAACCACCTGCAAAAATCCAAGGGATTCACCATATTCGCGCCAAGCCGCAAACTGTTCTGGTGTGACAAAATCCTTCACACCCAAATGTTTTTGAGTGGGTTGTAAATATTGACCGATGGTAATAATGTCACAATCTACCTCCCGCAAATCCCGCATCACTTGCCGCACTTCTGCGTCTGTTTCACCAAGACCGACCATAATGCCAGATTTTGTGTAAATCCATGGTGTTAGCTCGCGGGTACGCTGCAAAAGTTCCAGCGATCGCCCATAGTCGCCTTGGGGACGGGTTTTCTTGTAGAGACGGGGAACGGTTTCCGTATTGTGGTTGAGGACTTCCGGCTCTGCAGCCAAAATGATTTTGAGGGCATCCCAATTGCCGCATAAATCAGGGATCAGTACTTCAATGGTGGTTTTGGGTGATTGGTCTCGTGTTCGCTGAATGCACTTTACAAACTGACTTGCACCGCCATCGGGTAAATCATCACGGTTGACCGAGGTGATGACAACATGATTGAGATTGAGGCGACGGACAGCCTCAGCTAGATTTTTCGGTTCTTGGGGGTCGAGGGCTTGGGGCTTTTTCTCAAAATCGATATCACAGTAAGGGCAAGCACGGGTGCAAGCAGGCCCCATAATCAAAAATGTGGCAGTGCCTGCATTAAAACATTCGCCAATATTGGGACAAGAGGCTTCTTCGCAAACGGTATTTAAACTCAGGTCACGCAAAATTTCTTTGACGCTACCCACTCGCTGCCATTGGGGGGCTTTTACTCTGAGCCAATCTGGTTTTACCGCCACGGCGATCGCTCCTTACTAAAAACTAAAGTTGTAATGCGTAAGACCATATCCTAGCAAGGATTACCTGTGTTAGGATAGGAACGATTTTGCGGGATGTAGCGCAGCTTGGTAGCGCACTTCGTTCGGGACGAAGGGGTCGCAGGTTCGAATCCTGTCATCCCGATAATATTTTTGCTCGGTTTTCTTGTTTTTCGTTTGCCGCCCTTGACTGCGACATCATGTTGAGGGCTACTTAACTAATGTTTTTTTAGCCAATAACTCAGTCGTAAATGGAATTGCGGCACTGGTTTTATCGGTGGCGATCGCCTTCTGGCTCGTCGTGAATTCCCGCTTTGTGACGGCTTCCCGTGGAAGCTATGTCTGCTTTTATCTTTCAATTTTTTTGGGTTGAACAGCAAAACAACAGCAGTGGTTAACCACCCGAAATCCTTGCTGCAAAAGGTTTCTTCGTCAAAAAAAAAGTGCCGAAGTTTACAAAACGCGACTTCTCACGCACTGTTTGTAACGGAATATTACAGTAAAAGCGTCATAACGCTATAGAGGCTTGACGGTGCTAAAAATGCTCACTACAGTAGGGCAGTATACCCACCGGGTAAGTCATCAGTTAGTCGTATGCAAGATAAGCAAAAAGTTACACTTTATCTCCCCTCCACCATTCACCGTCAGCTCAAAATTAAAGCCGCCCTTGATGCCGAGTCGATGTCAGCATTGGTTGAGCAAGCTGTTAGTTTTTATCTCCAGCACCCGGAGGTTGTGGAAGAGACCCAAGAGACCCATGGTCAAACTCATCGGGTTCATATTTGTCCGGAATGTGAGGGAGCTGTTGTGCTTCGGGGTAATCAGCTTGTTTCCCTCAAGCAGCAGCCAACAGTTTTACTCGATGAAGATATTGCCCACGATTTACAACATGCCCGCGACACTGCTGACGACAATGAACTTGTTCCCTGTCCCTAGGTCTTGACCGCGCAGTCATTTCTGTCCTTTCTACATTGGTCGATATTATGAAAGAAGAACTAAATACGCTTATTCAGGCAAGATACCCGTTAATTTATCTTGTCACGCCAGAGGAAGAACGAGCAGAGGCGGCGATCGCCCACATTGCTAAGTTGTGCGAGTACGAAAAGGTTTATGTGTGGACGATGACCCACGGCTTGGTTACCTATGATTCTGACCGTAAGCCCCAACCCCGTACCCTTTCTGCTGAAGCTGCCATCCGCGAGATGGTTCATACCGAAGGATCTGGCATTTTTATCTTTAAGGATTTGCATCCTTTCCTTGATGACCCGAGTACTGTTCGCTGGCTCCGGGATGCGATCGCCTCCTTTAAAAGTGGCGCAAACAAAAACATTATTTTAATGTCGCCCTATCAAAAAGTTCCCCTAGAGCTAGAAAAAGATGTCGTTGTTTTAGATTTTCCTTTACCCACATTAGACGAGTTAGACCTTGTCTTGTCGAAGCATTTATCGCCGACGCAACCGATTAGTGCGCCAGTGCGCGAAAAACTTCTCAAGGCAGCCCTCGGTCTGACCAAAGATGAAGCAGAAAAAGTTTACCGTAAGGCCCAGGTTAAGGCGAAAAAATTAACCGAGTCAGAAGTTGACATTGTCTTGTCGGAGAAAAAGCAGCTTATCCGTCGCAACGGCATTCTTGAATTTATTGAAGAAGATGAAACCATTGATGCCATTGGTGGTTTGGAAGAGCTAAAACGTTGGTTAAAGCAGCGTTCTAACGCTTTTACTGAAGCAGCACGGGAATATGGCTTACCCCAACCGAAGGGCATGTTAATCCTTGGTGTTCCCGGTTGCGGTAAGTCTCTCCTCGCGAAAACGACTTCTAGATTGTGGGGCTTGCCTTTACTCCGTCTCGATATGGGTCGTGTGTATGACGGCTCCACGGTGGGTCGATCTGAAGCAAATCTCCGCAGTGCTCTCAAAACAGCCGCATCGATTTCCCCCGCTATTTTGTTTATCGATGAGTTGGATAAAGCCTTTGCTGGCTCTGGAGGATCGGCTGATTCTGATGGCGGTACTTCCAGTCGAATTTTCGGTTCTTTCCTCACTTGGATGCAGGAAAAAGAATCACCAGTATTTGTCATGGCGACGGCAAACCGCGTGGATCGCCTACCGGGTGAGTTCCTTAGAAAAGGCCGTTTTGATGAGATTTTCTTCGTTGATCTCCCCAACTCTAACGAACGTGAAGATATTTTCAATATTCATCTTTCCAAGCGCCGTCCGCAGGGCGATCGCTTCGATGCAGCGCAGTTGGCAAAGATTTCAGAAGGTTTTTCCGGTGCCGAAATTGAGCAGGCGATCATTGCCTCAATGTATGACGCTTTTGCTCAGGACAGAGAGTTTACGCAGCTCGATATTATCGCCGCAATTAAAGCGACTCTCCCCTTGTCCCGCACCATGACAGAACAGGTCAGCGGTCTCCGCGATTGGGCTAGACAGCGTGCCCGACCTGCGTCAGCTTCCGTCGCTGAATATCAGCGGTTGGAGTTCTAACAAAAGGCTTAATCTCTCCCGGATTAAGGCCAGCAAGATTCCCAGCTTGTTGGCAGATTTTAAACCCACTTTTGCATAAGTGGAAACTCAAGCAAAAAACTCAAAACTGTTGTTGTTTTTGGAGAACTAAATCCATGTCTCACTTTAGTACTTTACGCACGAAAATCACTGATTCTGAAGTCCTCAAGTCTTCTCTGCGCGACCTTGGTATTTCTGTGAACACAGATGCTGCGGTGCGTGGCTATAACGGTCAGCAAATCCATGCAGACATCGTGGCAACCTTAGAAGGTGACTATGATCTCGGCTGGACTCGTAATTCTGATGGTAGCTTCGATTTGATCGCTGATCTTTGGGGTGTTGCGAAGAAGCACAATCAGACGGAGCTGATTAATTCTATCAACCAGAAGTATGCTGTTAATAAGACGCTTAGCGAAGTTAAGCAGCGCGGCTTGAATAATGCCAACGTTAAGCTGGTATTACAAAAGTAATCATTTTTGATGCGTTCCCACAATTCCCGGGGTTGATCTGTTGTTATGGATCAACCCTTTTTTCTTGAAAGGATGAGTTTAAGTTTTATGGGGCAGAAAGCTTTTCATGTCTGGATTTCTGGTCGAGTGCAGGGTGTTAGTTATCGCTATTACACTGGCCTCAAAGCTAAGGAATTAGGGATACGGGGCTGGGTGAAAAATTTACCGGATGGTCGGGTGGAAGCGTGGTTTGAGGGGACTGAGCCTCTGGTCATTGAGATGTTGCAATGGTGTCGCAAGGGTTCGCCGCTGGCTAGGGTAATGAACATTGAGCAGCAACTGGAAGAGATTCGGAATAGACAAGGTTTTCGGATTTTACGGTGAGAAGGATTTTGATTTTACAGATTTAAGGGCGATCGCCGCCGCCCAGATATGCAGATAATCGGTGGCGGTGCGCCATGATCCTGCGGCTTTTTTGATCATGTCTTCGGCTTCCGAAAGAGATAATTCTAAGAGACAAGTTTGATCGGGCAAAGTTGCAGCTTGAATTTTGAGATTTGCCCAGGTTTGTAGCAATTGCGGAGTGACGGGCGGTAACTCAATAGTTTTTACTGCTAAGCCGCATAGTTTTGCCCAGAATCTCAAATCTTGGTGAGTGCCGACGGCGATCGTTGCACTGGTTAGGCTTGCCCAAATTAATGCTGGAATCAGAAAAATAAATGGTAGGCGATCACCCTCATCCCAGTAAACGATGGGTTCAATGGGTGGAAATTTAAATCGACCTAAACCCGCTGGATAGTAACAATAACTCCCTCCGGTCTGCGATCGCCAATGATGGAGATGGGCAGATTTACCAAATCCCCTATCTCCCAGAATTTGCAGAAGCTGTCGCGCATGGGGTTGGGGAGGCTTAGAGAAACCACGATCTAGCCAAATCTCCGTTGGTTCAGCCAGTTGCTCTTCCCCAATAAACGGGTTATGGCTTAAACCGATGGCTTTGTAGGGATCAACCATCATGGTGAGCGACAACCTCAATGAGTTGACTTGTTGTTTCCTTTGGGCGAAATAAACCGGGAAAGACAATTTGCACTTTTACTTCCCACATCAACCGAAATAAATGACCGTTGTAAGTTAGCGGCGCATCGTTGGGAATATCTAGCGAAAATTCAAAGGGACGTTGACGATATTTTAAAAGTCGCTCGGGTTTAATCGGTTGTGTTGCAACAATTTGGCGATCGCGGGATCCTCGCCCTGCCGTCATCCATGCCACAAAAACTTCAGCAGATTTAGGTGCTTTGTCTGGATTATCCGGTTGCCAAGTAAATTCACCGACAATGGGATAACTAAGGGCAATCTGTGATTGTTCGAGCTGTAGATCGATCATCAAACTTGGGAAAAATAAGTTGACTAGGCTGGTAAAACTTTCACGATGAAATGTGATGTGTCCTTTGCCACGCGGGGAATATGGATTTTAATTTGCAATTCCCACCGCACTTGATTATGAGGTGCATAAATTGAAGGGGGAGCGTCCTCTGGCACTGTAATTTGGGCGTTGTACTCAATGTGCTTTACCCCTGCCATCACTGTTTGGTCTAACAGTTCTATTTTGTCTAGTTCATGGGTTGCGGTAACGGTGTCTGTGCCCCGGCGATATTCGACCCACTCGTAATTTATCCAGGTGGCGGATATGGTGGTTGGATCTTTGGTGCGGCCTTGACGCAAAGCCCGGCGATACCGAATGCGATAGGTTTCCCCTTGACGTAAGGGGTAAGTCGGCAAAATAATTTCACCCACTTTAATCCGATAAACGCGGTAGAGCGATCGCCCGCTCCACACCAGACCAATCACACCAATAATGACGAAAATACTGAGCAATAGAAGAGGCAATAATGTTTCAAGATTTGGGTCAAAGATGAAAGTCCCCACTAATGCTAAAAACATTGGAAATGAGATACCACACCAGATGGACAGCCAAAGTCCAGCAAAAATTGTGGCAAACCAGTTCAAGCCATCATTGGGATCTTTGAGGAGGTAGCCTTCTGGGATTTTTGTGGGTTCTGTCAGCTGCCGCGAAGCATTGATCGTCTTGTTCAGTTTGAGTTTTGACATTGCGTTACCGGGATATCCCTTATCTGCAACGTTACTTCATCTTCTTCAAAGATAATGGTCTGATTGCTGTATTTTTATGGTTTGGATTTATGGTTTGGCGATCGCCGCTAGCTTGTCGCGATGTCATGGGAAGAAATTAAAAATTTAACTTCTGAGGGTGACCTTGAATTTTTTGACGAGGGTATCGCGCACTTTCTGGTGAACCGGATCGATTTCTTCGTCCTTTAACGTTTTATCCAAAGCCCGGTATTTGAGGCTAAAGGCTAAACTCCGTTGGCCTTCGGGCACACCCTTACCGCGATACTCATCAAAGAGCTCCACTGCCGCTAAAAGCTTTTTCGCCGTCTTTTTCATTGCTTCTTCGAGTTGACCCACGGTGGTATCCACTGGCACAAAGAAAGCTAAATCACGGGCGATCGCCGGGTAAGTAGAATACTTTTTAAAGACAGGAACTTGCTGAGACGGACGACTGAGAACCGTTTGGAGCATATCGAGTTTTAGCTCGAATACGTAAACCGCATCGATCAAATCTTTGTCTTGACGAACCTGCGGATGCAATTGTCCAAAAACACCGACCTGACGACCTTGTAGCCATAACGACGCGGTACGACCGGGGTGTAGTTGTTCATATTCTGTTTCAGGGCGGTAAGTAATCTCAAGATGAAGCTGAGCAAACACCGATTCGAGTAAACCCTTCGCCTCAAACCAGCCCATAGGTTGCCCTTTGCCACCACTTGTCCATTGGCCGTCGGGGGCGATTTCACCGCCGAGAATGCCCGCTAGATAATCAGCCTCCGCCATATTCTCGTCTGCTTGCCAAAAGACCCGACCAATTTCAAAGGCATTTAACGCGCCGTTTCCTTGGGCTTGATTGTAGGCAAAGGCATCGATCAATCCTGTGAGCAACTCTTTACGTAACGCGGAGTATTCCACAAAAAGCGGATTATTGAGCTTAATATCGGCCAACTCAGGCTTCACGAGGGAATAATGGACAACTTCTGTTAAACCCACAGACCGGAAACTTTCCCGTAATTTACGATTGACCACTTCATTGGCCGAGAGATAACCTGCTGCGGTTTGGACTGGCAAGGTTTCGCAGAAGTGATCGTAGCCATAGAGGCGTGCTACTTCTTCAATTAAATCAATTTCCCGCTCCAAATCTCGGTAGCGGTAGGGAGGTACTGTCACATCCCAAACGCCTTCGCCGACGGAGTCAAGTTGGCAATTTAAGTCGGTTAAAATGCGCTCGACATCGGCCATGGGCACATCAAAAACTGCGCCATCTTTCTGGACATGACCCAAAATTTCGTGGATACGCGCCAACCGTAAGGTGATTTTCGGACGGGAGTTGGGATCAGGACGGCTATCTTGGAGACCCTGAGCCATGACTTTGCCTCCGGCTAATGTTTGGAGGAGGGCGATCGCCCGTTGAGCTGCGCGATCAAGTTCCACTTGGTTTACACCCCGTTCATAGCGTGTGGAAGCCTCACTGCGGAGGGATTGGGCACGGGAAGAACGCCGTACTGCCACTGGATCAAATAACGCGGCTTCGAGGACAATATTGGTCGTGCCGTCATGGACTTCCGAATCTTCGCCACCCATCACACCGGCTAGGGCAACGGGTTTGTCTCCGGCGGTGATGATCAAATTTTGCTCAACGAGTTGACGCTCCTGAGCGTCAAGGGTTTTTAAGCGTTCCCCTGTTTTGGCGAAACGGACACCGAGGGTCACATTGTCTGAGGCGGCGATCGCCTGTAACCGCTCATGATCAAAAGCATGCAGAGGCTGACCCCACTCCAGCAACACATAGTTCGTGATATCGACAATATTATTAATGGGTCTTGTGCCAGCAGCTTGTAGGCGGAACTTTAACCAATCAGGAGAAGGCTTCGTTTCAACCCCTTCAATCACTGTGCCGATATAAGCCGGACAAACTTCAGAGTCCTCAACTGTGACATCAACAGAAGCAGAGGAGGCGATCGCCTCAGGAATTTCAGGAAGCTTGACATCCACACCCGTCAGAGCTGCCACCTCACGGGCAACCCCCACCATACTGAGAGCATCCGCCCGGTTTGCCGTCGCCGTTAAATCCAGAACCACATCATCCAAACCGAGTAGCGGACGAACATCCTGACCCGGCTGTAGACCAGACTGTTCAAAAATATGAATCCCTTCCGAATCCTTCTCCAAACCAATTTCAGAAAGAGAACAAATCATGCCCGAAGACTGAACACCCCGCAATTTTGTTGGCTTTAATTTCAAGTCCACTGCCGGCAGATAACTACCCAAAGTCGCCACCGGCACAAAAATATCCGCCCGTACATTTTTTGCCCCACAAACAATCGTTGATAGCTCTTCTGCGCCAATATCCACTTGGCAAACACTAAGCTTATCCGCATTCGGGTGTTGCTCACGGCTGACAACTTTACCAACCACCACACCATCAGCAAGGGCGCGGCGATCTTCGATCTCCTCCACTTCAAATCCCGCAACCGTTAAGGTTTTCGCTAGCTCTTCAGGAGACAGCGTAATATCAACAAATTCTTTTAACCAGTTCAGGGAAATCCGCATTGACTTTGGGCACTATTATTGATCATTCAAAGAATTTATTCTAAACGTTTTCCCTGTCTTTACATCGCCTAACTTTCCCTGAGCCCCCCAGCCGCGGCGATCGCCTTTTCACCCCAAACCTTTATGAAGAGTCTGATAATTCAGCTTTGGTCATGAATTTTGGGATATGCTACTAAATACCTTGATCCTTATTTAGCATCACTAGAACTCCAGATCATTTGAGATCCTTAAGATAGGATGGAGGCAAAAGCAATATTTTTTTCTCCTGTTAAATGTCGGCCGTCTGCCCCGCTAATCTGTTACGAACCGGCAACACCTCCCTGCCAAGCAAGGTGACTCTGCATGAGCTACTGTATTAATCCCGAGTGCGAAAATCCTAAAAATCCCCTCAAAGCAAGGGTTTGTAAAGCCTGTGGCAGTAGTCTATTTCTCCGTGGTCGCTATAAGCCTCTCAAAAGTTTAGGCCAAGGGGGGTTCGGTGCCACCTTCCTTGCCGTTGACTTAAGCCTGCCCGGCAAACCCTCCTGTGTCATTAAGCAGCTGCGTCCAGCCACAAATGTGCCCCACTTATTCGACATGGCACGGGAGCTATTTGAACGAGAAGCCCAAACCCTAGGGCGCATCGGGAACCATCCCCAAGTCCCGCGGTTACTCGACTATTTCGAAGATGACAAACAGTTTTATCTCGTCCAAGAATACGTTAAAGGCAACAACCTCCAGCAAGAAGTCAAAAGAAATGGTGTCTTTAGCGAGGCAGGCGTTCGGCAATTTCTCAGCGAGATTTTGCCAATGGTGCAATATATTCACTCCCAGCAAGTCATCCACCGTGATATCAAGCCTGCCAATCTCATTCGTCGCGAACAAGATAAAAAACTCGTTTTAATTGATTTTGGTGCAGTTAAAAACCGCGTTAATCCAGAAGAAGCCGCTAATACCTCCGACCAAACAGCCTTAACCTCCTTTGCTGTCGGGACTCCCGGCTATGCTCCGCCAGAACAAATGGCCATGCGTCCAGTGTATGCCAGTGACATTTACGCCATCGGCATTACCTGTCTTTATCTATTGACCGCAAAATCCCCAAAAGATCTTGACTACAACCCCAATACAGGGGAGATGATGTGGGAATCCTACGTCGATATCAGTAATAGCTTTGCCAGTGTGATGCGGAAAATGCTGGAAAGCTCAGTAAAGCACCGTTATCAGTCTGCTGACGATGTCTTAAACGCTCTAGATATGGAGCCTTATATGGAAAGTTTGGCACAGGGTTTGTCCACAGGTGCCGACGGTGGTTTTTCTGGGACAACAGGTGGTGCTGTTGATCCCAACGATCCAAGCAGCAGTAATGATGTGACGGGTGGCCCCTCAACGTCTGAAAATTCCCGTATTGCCATGGCTATTCGGGCGAGGCGCGAACGGAGAAAAGGGGGGAGTGGCAGTCTGCGTCAAGGTCTAGGCAGTCGTGGTGGCCAAGGAGGTGTCAAGAAAAATACACTGAATCGGATGGCACCTGGCTCTGCTGCAATGCCCCATAAATCCGCATCAAGTCGCTTTAAATCTAAAGGAACCAGTGCGGGTAAGGCGGCCCGGGACAAACTAGATGCGAGGGGTCTTTTGCTCGCCTATAAGAAAGGGCGTAGGGATTTTGGGCAACAAAATTTGTTGAGTCTTAGTTTGCCCCAGTCAAATTTGTCGGGCTGTATTTTCCACCAATCGCGGATGATGCGCGCGAATTTTCAAGGGGCGAATCTGGCTAATGCTGATTTTGGGAAGGCAAATTTAGCGTATGCAAATCTCAAGGACGCAAATCTTGGTCGTGCTTATTTCAGCTACACAAATTTAAGTAAAGCTGATTTACGTGGTGCTGATTTAAGTTATGCCTATTTAAACTATGCGATTGTTGATGGTACTAATTTGTGTGGTGCTAATTTAACGAATGCCAAAATTACGGAAGAGCAATTGAAAAAGGCAAAGACTAATTGGGCAACGATTATGCCTAATGGTAAGCGTGGTTTGTTTTAGGGTGAATGGATGATTTTTCTTTGGTGATAAAAATTGTTTTTTTGCTTTTTGTTTTTAAAGCTTCGATGATGTTTTTTGAGAAGTTTGTATAAAGTACTGATTTTGCGACACTTACTCGTTCATAATGACTAGAATATTACTTTTTTTATGAATATTTAATCGTAAGTGCATGGCTACCACTGGTGATTATCGCGGATTTACTTTAGTCGAAATTCTTGTTGTGATGTTAATGGTTGGTGTGATGGCGGCGATCGCCTCCCCTGGGGTGTTGGGATTTCTGGCACGGGCGAAGGTAAATAGAGGACTCAGTCGGCTTCAGGAGATGATCCTGTTGACCCAGAGAAATGCCATGCGCATTAGTCAAAGTTGCACCATGTTTTTGCCAGAAAACAATAGTAAAAATGGTATTTTGACATCAAATTGTGGTGTGACGGGCAATCAAATACTGGAAGATGTACGCATTAAGTACAATCGTGCTAATAGCAAAAAAGTAAATTTTAACTATCGTGGTAATACTGGCTCACTACGTACAATTGTGATTTATAGTGTATCGACAGATTTAAAGCGATGTATGGTGATTTCTAATGGTATTGGGATGACGAGAACTGGGGTTTATACGCGGAATGATTTAGAAAATATTTCGGCGAATTTTTGTCAAACAAGTCTTTAAAAGTTTTTGTTTAAGTATTACTTGATCTATTTTCTGGAAATATTTCAGTTATAGAAATATCCTGAGGGAAAACCAGAACTCTCGGATCTGGTTAAGATATTGTTGTCTAAAAAATTCTGTGTAAATTTGTGTCTCTTTCTCGCCGTAATTTCTTAACGCTACTGGGCGCTAGTGCTGTTGGAACGACAGTGCTGTCGCCTTTGGAACATTATTATCGTCGTGCGGAGGCTGGTGTGCCGACTTTGCGGCAAAATCGCTTTGGGGACTTGTTGCCTGATGTGCGGGGGATTTTTGATTTACCTCTGGGTTTTGAGTACAAAATTTTGGCCTATAGTGGTGGTCAATTAACGGATGGTGGCAAAGTGCCTCTAGCGCCGGATGGGATGGCTGCTTTTCCTGTTGCTGGTGGTAAAACAGCGCTTATTTGTAATCATGAATTGAGTTTGGGACAAACGCCGGGGGCGATCGCCGCTGGGGATTACCACTATGATGAGCGGGCCATGGGTGGTACGACAACGCTTATTTTAAATAAGCAGCGGGAACTGGAACAGCACTATATTTCTTTGGCGGGAACTCTCCGTAATTGTGCTGGTGGCGCAACGCCTTGGGGCACTTGGGTGAGCTGCGAAGAGGACATTACGACTCCTAAAATCAATTCTTCGTTACGTCGAAAGCATGGTTATAACTTTGAAGTGTCGCCCAGTGGTTTAACAACTCCGGTTCCCCTTAAGGCAATGGGACGGTTTAATCATGAGGCGATCGCCGTTGATCCTGCGACGGGTTTTGTTTATCAAACGGAAGACCGTAACGATGGCTGTCTTTACCGATTTCGCCCCCATAAGCGTCAACAGTTAGCCCAAGGTGGTTCCCTAGAGGCGTTGGCGATCGTCGGCCAACCTAACGCAGACACCACAAAATCATTTCCCCACAATCAACCATTTACTGTCGAGTGGATTCCCCTCGACAATATTGACCCGGAGGATGACACTCTCCGCTACGAAGCCCAAGCTAAGGGGGCGGCGATTTTTAAGCGCGGTGAAGGTATGATTTACGGTCAAGGGAAGGTGTATTGGACTTGTACGAGTGGCGGCGATCGCAACCGTGGACAAATCTTTAGCTACGAACCAGCCACCAATCAGTTGCGCCTATTTCTTGAAGCCGTTAGCGGTAGTATTTTTGAATATCCCGATAACCTGACGATGGCTCCCTTCGGCGATTTGATGGTTTGCGAAGATGGTGCTGGCTCCCAATATTTGTACGGTGTGACACCTGCTGGTGAATGTTATAAATTCGGACGTAATGCCCTAAATGATAGTGAGCTTGCTGGGGTGTGTTTTTCTCCAGATGGGAAAACAATGTTTGTGAATATACAAAGACCCGGACTTATTCTTGCCGTTTGGGGACAGTGGCAAAGATCTTAGAGATCAATAAAATTGGTGGCAACACAACTTAATTTGTGCCTTGCATTACTTCGTAACTTTTTTGGTGACATGACCATGACCCATTTGAAAATTCAGCGATCGCCCCAGTGTTTTAAAGATTCTGTGGAATTGATGATGGGCTATGTTCGCCACCAAATGGAGCAAGAGACGGCGGATAAACTGTTATATTTCCATAATTTTGCCCATGTTCAGGGTGTCAAAGCACGGGCAGAATTGATTTTTGATGCTGTGCGTCCCCATTGGCAAGCAGAACTAAACCAGCGCCATGATCCCCTTGATTTAGAACGAATGCGTAATTTATTGGGGCTGGCGGCCATTGCCCATGATATGGTGCAAGATTTTTTGCCCGCCCAACCTTGGACAGCCCGTCGTCGGGAGCAGGGGGTTAGTGAGCATGCCACCATCGAGAAATTATTAGGGGCGATCGCCGAACTAAATGCCGATCTCGCTGCGCAACAACCCGATAAACCCGATTTGCAATTTTCCGACGCTGACTGTGAAGTCCTGCAGGAGGCGATCGCGGCAACGATTTGCGACTTTGACCCCAGTGACCGCGCGATCTTTCAACCCTATTTGTATACCGACGAAGAAAAATCTAATGTGGCCATTATCCTTGCCCTAGCAGACATTGGTGCCTTAGCCATTGAAGGAATCGATGCCTTTCGCCAAGAAGGACGCGAAATTTTCCTCGAAGAAAACCTCGATTTTGTGCCCCTCGTGCTGCACCCCCAAGAATTAGAGCAATATCCCCACGCCACAAAAATTGCCCTGCGCGATAATTTACTCGGTCGTGCTCGTTTCCAAATTGGCTTTGCCACAGGACGCATTAACCGTTTACCCTTCGAAACCCGCGACTTGCCTCTCCAGTCCATGGTCACGCTCCAAAGCGAAGTGTTTACCTACGCCAATCAACAAACCCTTGATGAGCTGAAAACCACCACTCCAACTAGCCCAGAAACGAGTCTTGAAGAGTTGTTAAAGTACTTTAGTTTTGACCGTATTCCGGTGAATTTCTAAGCGAGCTCGTCGCCTCTAACGATTCTCATTGTCGAGAGTATGCAGCTCCGTAAGCACAAAATCGGCGATCGCCACCAAACGTTGAGCCTGTTCAAGGGGAGACATGACATCCCAATTTTTATCAGAACCCGGCAACGAATCATTTGCTGTAGAGCCACCACGAAACGCGCCAGCATAGGAACGCATCAAAATAGTGCGATCCTCATGGTGCCATTGGGGGAGTAAATCGGCGATCGCCAAACTTAACTGCTCCCGATAGTCCGTAACCAAATCTCGTTTTTCTTGACAAATCTTAAGGATGTCCAGACATTGTTGGCGAGGCAATAGACCACCGAGACGCTCCAACAAAGTAGTACTAACAACCTCCCTTTGACTGCCCAACAGACTATCCAAACTTTCAAAAAAACGTTGAGAGCGCTGTTGTAAATCCACCTGTTCTTCCTCTGTAATCGAGGCAAGCTCTGTCTCTAAATCCCCGGCGATCGCGCCATCCTTTAGCGCCCACAAATAGCATTCTTGATCTGACCCAAAATAATTTAGAAAATCCTTAAAAGCTTCAGACATCATGCTTTCCCCGCTTAAACAAGCAAACAACACCCATAACTTCACCCAGATTATCTCGTATTCCGCAAAACATCTCAGGTAGAATTGTGGCCAAACATTCAGACAACACTAAGTCACCCATTTAAACGACATTTACATTCAATGTAGCCCAACGACCCTATGCAGGGTGATACCAAGCGCTGTAGATTAAAAATCCCAACAAATCAATTATTGAGAACGCCTAATTAGCGATTAATGTTGCAATATGCCTGCCGGTAAATGCCCATATTTTGCCAAAGCATTACACTGTTATGGCAGAAGATCAGTTAATTTAGCGGTATAGCACAATCACCTGCCATCTAACCATCAACTACGTGAGAATGGGACATGACAACATCCCCTTACCCGCAAACTACCATTGACATCGTGCCGGAGGACGATAACGGCACCAGTTCCGGAGAACTTAACAATAACCAGCCCGGCAGTGCCCTCGTTGCAACACGGGGAAACTTTTCTGCATTTCTTGCCCCCCTCAATCAAGATAGTTTCCGGGAAGTTGTCACCGGTGTCCAAGCAAAACTACAGGTTTTCCACCAGACCTTAGGAATGCTCGATGATGTCTTGGATAGTCAAGGTTTTGACGCAATCCTCAACGACATGTTGCAGTCGATCACCCAAAAGACAGGCGAACTATTATCCGCTGATCGCACTTCAATTTTCCTTTTAGACGAAGAGCAGCACCAACTTTGGTCTATTGTCGCTCGCGATGATTCAGGTAAGCCCTTAGAAATTAGAATTCCGGCCGATAAAGGTATTGCCGGAGAAGCAGCGACCCAGAAAAAAGTCGTCAATATTCCCTACGATTTTTACGACGACCCCCGCTCAACGGCAGCCAAAGAGTTTGACAAACGCAACCATTATCGTACCTATACGATGTTGGCGCTCCCCCTCGTCAATGCAGAGGATAATCTCGTTGCAGTAGTGCAGCTCATTAATAAACTTAAATCACCCCATGATCCTAGTGCACCTCTAGAGCAGCGTGTTTCCCACGATGGATTTACGGAGCAAGATATTGCACTATTTAAAGATTTTGCCCCTTCGATTCGTCTAATCCTTGAATCTTCCCGGTCTTTTTATAAGGCGACCCAACGGCAACGGGCAGCTCAGGCCTTAATTGATGCCACTAATTCCCTCAGTAAGGGCAACCTCGATCTAGATACCACCCTTAATACGGTGATGGATGCTGCGAAAAAGCTGATGAATGCAGCGCGTAGTACCCTTTGGCTCATTGACCATGACCGCAATGATCTATGGACGAAAATTCCCATTGGTGACGAAATTAAAGAGTTACGTGTGCCGGTGGGAGTCGGCTATGTCGGTAAAGTGGCGGCCAAAAATCTCGTCAGCGATCGCCCTAAAGATGGCTATACCTTAAATATCGGGTTTGATTTGTATGACGACGAAGACTCGACAAATTCTCAGAATATTGACCAAACCACAAATTTTAGAACCTGTAGTTTGCTTTGTATGCCAGTGTTCAATTCCGATGGCGAATTGATTGGCGTAACCCAGTTAGTTAATAAAGAAAAACAGGGAGAATTTCCCCCTTACGACCCCAAAAATTGGCCCCATCCACCAGAACAATGGCGGGCAAGTTTTAACCGTGGTGACCAAGAGTTTATGCGGGCTTTCAATATTCAGGCTGGTGTTGCCCTCCAAAACGCAAAGCTCTTTGCCCAGGTGAAGCAGCAAGAGCAGATGCAGCGTGATATTCTGCGCAGTCTCACTAATGGTGTCATTTCGACAGATCGCCATGGCATTATCATTGCGGCCAATGAAAAAGCGAAAGAATTATTGGGCTTCGATGCGGATGATCCCTTGGAAGGGAAACAAATGGGCGAGTTGGTGGAAATTAAAACCGCTGACATTACGGATAAGGCTGATGTGTCGAAAAAAGGTGATTTTTCAGAATGGTTAGAGCGTGCCCTCGCTCCCAAGGATCTGACGAAGGATCGCGAGCAATACTATCCTGATCAACCTTTACTTTCCGCCGCTGGGGAAGAACATAGCGTTAACCTCTCGATTAATTCCATTAGTAATGCTGCTGATTCGAGCAATGTTTACGGTGCGTTGGTGGTTATGGACGATATCAGTGATGAGAAACGTCTGAAGAGCACGATGTATCGCTATATGACTCAGGATTTGGCGGAACAGCTCCTTGAGAGTGGGAGTGTCGAACTGGGTGGCGATCGCAAAGAAGTGAGTGTCCTATTTTCTGATATCCGTAGCTATACCAGTTTGACGGAAAAGCTCGAAGCCGAAGAAGTGGTTAGTATGCTCAATGAATACTTTGAAACCATGGTAGAAGCCGTCTTTAAGCACAAAGGCACGCTAGACAAATACATTGGCGATGCCATTATGGCCGTCTTCGGCTCACCCCTCCCTTTGGAAGAACATGCCTGGGAATCGCTGCAAACCGCAGTAGAAATGCGTCATCGTCTAGCTGCTTTTAATGATAAGCGTGTCCGTGATGGGAAAGAACACATTCACATTGGCATCGGTATCAACTCTGATCTCGTGATCAGCGGTAATATCGGCTCCAGTAAGCGGATGGAATTTACGGCGATCGGTGATGGTGTAAACCTCAGCTCCCGTTTGGAAAGTGCGAGTAAACAATATGGTTGTGACATTATCATCAGCGAGAATACTTACAACTATTGCCCTGAAAAAGTTGTGGTGCGCGAATTAGACCGCATTATCGTCAAGGGTAAGAAAAAGCCTGTATCGATTTATGAATTAGTTGGTCTAGCTTCAGAGCCCATTTCATTCCAGCAGGAGCAAGTAAAGGAACTATATGAAAAGGCGAGGGAGTATTACATTAATCGTCAGTTTGCACGGGCACTAACCCAATTTGCGCGGGTTTTGGAAGTGGCGAGTCATGATAAATCAGCGAAGTTACATATGCAGCGTTGTCAGTATTTCTTTGCGCACCCGCCTGCAGATGATTGGGATGGAGTTTGGACAATGACTTCAAAATAGCCAGTAAATGTTTGGGCTTGCTCGTGGCTGTTGTTGGTACTGGGAGGGTGATGGGAAAAAGTATAGATATTTTGACTAGAAATAAAATATTTTCTATTGGGGAGTTGGACTGTTTTCGTTTTGAGCATTGGTGATTGTTGCAATGAAATAAGTCCGCCTAGACTAGAGAGCCTTCTGACTTAGTCATTTTCTTTGAAGGGGAGACTACAGTCGTAGTTAATAAGATTGGTAGGGGTTTAAAACATATTAAATGTCTTAGTTTTGAGAGTTTTGATTGTAGTTAACGTGAGTTTTGCTTAAGCATGCTCGGAAGTACGACGCGGTGAATGGGAGAGC
>NZ_MRBY01000052.1 GCF_001904615.1 [Limnothrix rosea] IAM M-220 | reverse complement strand
GGGAGACACGGAGAGGGGGAGGCACGGGGACATTGGGATCGGGAGACACGGAGAGGGGGAGGCACGGGATATCAACGGACACCCGCATTAGAATTATTCGAATGAAAAATCTCCCCATCACTCGCTCTCCCTTTCACCGCGTCGTCATCCTAGACCATTCTTAAACCGAACTCAGGTTTTGATCAGTCCTGATCGATATCAATGTGTCAACGGGATCTAAACGTTCAATCGATGCTGCTATGGCTGCTAATATGGCGATCGCCGCCATGATCAAACTAAGTGGGTTGGCAGTAATGTAAGGGACACAATGGCGAGAAAAACAAAGCCACTCATCGTCTCAATCATTGCCACTGTTTGAATAGGAGCCATGCGGAACCAATCGGTTTTGGTGACGACGAGCACAAATTTACAAAGGGCAATGCTATAACTCAGCGCCGTCACTAAAGTGAGCAAGCCAAAGCCATATAGCGCGATGATCAGGGCGATCGCCACAAGATGATAAAGGACTAATGGTGTTAAAGAAGTCGTTTTAGGTTTACGGATTTTGACAGTGAAAATTGTGCTGCCAAAAAAGAGTGTATTCAGTAGCCATAATCCAAGAATTGTTGGCGTAAATGTTCCGGTGGTTGCGATATAAACCAACGGTGTCGCCAGACAAACTGCTGCAAAACTAATGAGTTCATTGGCATGGGATTTTTGTTGTTTTTGCCGAACTGCCAAACTGTCAATAATTACAGTGGCGATCGCCCCACCATAAACCCAGAGTAATAGCGGTGTTTTTAGATAAAGATAAAGGGCTAATCCAGCGGCGATCGCCCCATAGATTCCCCCCCACACCAAAAACCGAATTTTCCAGCGACGACGCATTAATTGGAGAGACAAAGGATATTCGGCCTGAAACCCCATAAATGCACAGACCATCGCGAGGGTGGTGGTCAAGGTCCACTGTCGAGCGGCGGCAGCCCCTGTTAAACAGGCAACCAGCAACACCACATAGACCCCATGATTGTGAGACCAAGTTGGACGCAACCATTTGGGCGATCGCCCCTTCACTTTAGTTGGGGATGCCACTGATTCTGAATTGGGCGGGGAAGAAAATGCCATGCCAAGACCACCTCATCTTCGATTAATGCCGTTCTAGAGTCGAGGGAAATTACTCAGAAAAAGTCAGCAAAAACGCCAAATTACTCGTCGCTTTTACCCCATGGGGAGCACCGGCTGGCATCACGATAAAGACCCCCGGCTCTAGGTCAATATCTTCCCCCATGAGCGTAAATACCCCTCGCCCTTCCACCACCTGCACCGTTGCATTGCGAGGGGCTGTATGTTCTGATAAATCGGTATTTGCGGCCAAACACATGAGTTTGCATTGACTCAGAGCATCTTTAAAAAGTACTTGGCTGTTGATGCCTGCATCGGGGTAGGCGATCGCCTCCTGTAGTTGCAAATGAGACGGGGTGATTTTCGGTAATGTTGTAGACATCGATTATTCTCCTATGGGTCGTTGGGCACAGATGACGATGTAACCCAAATGGTCACGGTACTCTGTAAAAACATGGCGCATCCGCAGAATTCTTTGCCGTAGTTGTGGCTTAGTTAAAACGTTCCAGCCAATTTTTAGAACCCTTCCCCAGCCCTCATCACGGAGCATCTGCTTAAGATTAAGGAGACCCATGATGCCGACTTGATGGAAGGTCACTTCCAAGCCAGCCGCCTCACAGGCTTCCAGCCATCCCGATTCCGTTAAAGGATTAACATTCACTCGAATCGCTTGCGCTAACGCTCGCCGCACTTTGTTGTCAGGATCGTCGCGCACCAGCAGCTCATGGGAGAGAAAACGGCCGCCCGGACGCAAACGCTCTTTGATACCCGCCAAAATTTTCGCCCTTTGCACAGGGGATTGCATCGTTAGGATTGCCTCAGCGAGGACAAAATCAAATTCGCCCGGTACATCTGCGAGGCGCTGAATATCCCCCGGTATGACCTGTACCTGTCCCGGAACCTCTGCGGCGGCAATATTTTCTTGGGCGATCGCCACACTATCCTCATTCCGTTCAATGCCGACGACCTTGACCCCGTACTTTGTCGCTAGGGCGATCGCGCTGTAGCCGAAACTCGCCGCCAACTCTAGAACAGTATCGTTAGGCTGGAAATTTGCCCAGTCACATAACTGCTGCGTCGCGGCTCGACCACCGGGGCGTAGTAACGTTTTCCCTGCCTTGGCGAGAACTTGATGACCAGGAGCAGTCTGTAAATTTAGAGCTGATTGAGACATAGATCCAATCCTCAAAATTAAATAGTTACACCGACTTTAAAAAGCTGGTTACACCTAAGATCATAGCTTTAGAAAACACTGGATGGGTTTAACTTTCCTCTCATTTTATTGCGTAATATGTTTAACTCTCAGGCTTTATAAACTACGTAGCAGATTACACCTTCCCGATAATATTAAGTCGTTGAATTAACACGGATGATTGTTAAGATGAGTATGTTTACTTCCTCCTCTGGAAAATACATAAATAACCCCTGCATTGTGGGCATGATAGGTTTATCTATGGGTACTGTTTTAAACCAAGACCGATCCAATGCTATTTTCGATAAATAGTGCGGTTTTCATCTGATTGAATGAACTTTTCACGGGTGGCGATCGCCTCCAAAAAATCCGTGCTAAACTATTTTGCTATAGTTATTTCAATGCGAAAAAAATAAGCTTTTAAACCTTTACAAAAATTGACGATATTACCCTCTGGAGGTCACTCCCAAAACAGTGGCGATCGCCCAGTCAAATCCCCAAGATCGTAGCCCATGAGATAGATGTATTTTCCCAAAACCGCGCTCGCAATCATAGTCAATTACTCAATAAATTTAAATTACCTTTTAAACTCACAAAACCACACCAGAAAACATTGCCATACTTGCATGATTGTGAAGAGCCCGCAGCATCATTTTAAGAACATCCTTTAAGGCTATTACATTGACGAAAGTCATCGTAATTATCTACATTTTGAAAGCCTGCCATATAATACTAAGAACCTTCTCTTTTTTAAGCTTCATTATCCTTCTCCTGAAATCATCAAAAAAGCTAATGACACATAACTTGAACAAGGTGCGAAGCGACTCCTTAACTGGATATTAATATTGTCCTCAAAGCAGCCCTCGTTTTGCCCGCAGATATTTACGGGACTACTTTGACCAAGAAGGCAAAACAAATTATATTTTTATACTCCTTGGAAAACCTTTGATGATATCTGTAATTATCTAAAAACCAACGGCTTTCCCGCTTAAACTTCACCCTTACTTCTTCACCGGATTGAGCGGCACGAAATCTTAATTAGCCACATAATAGATGCTGGAAAATGTGCTTTGATCAATTCTGATCAGTCTCAATATGTCAACAGGCTCTAAACGCTCAATCTATGCCGCGATGGCTGCCAATATGGCGATCGGTGTGGCCAAATTTATTGGCGCAGGTATCAGTGGTAGCTCCGCGATGCTATCCGAAGGGATTCACTCAGTCGTTGACTCAGTAAACGAAATTTTGCTGCTCTATGGTCTACAGCAAGGCGAAAAAGCACCAGATGAGGAACACCCCCTTGGTTATAGCGCCGAAATTTACTTTTGGTCCCTTGTTGTTGCCGTACTCATTTTTGCTCTAGGGGGCGGCATTTCCATCTATGAAGGTGTTGATGTTTTTCTCAATCCCGTTGAACCCAGTAGCAACGAATTACTCACTTACTCGATTCTCGGTGTCGCCGCCCTATTTGAAGGGGCAGCTCTATTTATTTCAATTCGCGAGTTTAATAAAAGTCGTGTTCAGACTGATATTAAATTTTGGCAAGCCCTGCGCCGTAGCAAAGATCCCTCTACTTTTGTCGTTATTTTCGAGGATACGGCTGCTTTACTTGGCATTACGGTTGCGGCACTCGGCGTATTCTTAAGTCATTGGACTGGCCGGGTTTTTTATGATGGTTTAGCTTCGATTATTATCGGCATAATTCTGACGGTTGTGGCCATTATTTTAGTGACCGAGACGAAAGGTTTATTGCTAGGGGAAAGTGCCTTTCCTGAGGTGCGAGAGAGTATCAAAAGGATTGTGACTAGTGATGAGGCCGTCACGCAAATGGAAGCTCCGATTACGCTGCATCTTGGCCCTAGTGATATTCTGCTGGCTCTGAATATTGAGTTTAAAGATGATTTATCCTCGGATCAGATTGAGGCTGCCATTCGACGGATTGAATCGGCAATTCGTGATGATCATGATGAGGTTCAGCGAATTTTTATTGAAGCGCGCTCTATCACCCTCGAAAGTAATAGTGAAATTCAGAAAATAACGGAGTAGTCCCACTTTGGTTGGCTATGTTCTTGGCAAAATCACTAGCGTTATGGATGGATTCAAAAAAACAAACTTGATCATCGTCTTGGGTTTTAATAGGCTCCTTTGCCAAAAAGCACAATTCTGACAGTTTCAATGAGGATATCAAGATCAAGATTAAGAGACCAATTATCGATGTAATAGAGATCGAGGCGAGCGGCATCATTAAAGTCGTCAAGGTCTGAGCGCCCGGAAATTTGCCAGAGTCCACTAATGCCCGGCACAACTTGGTGGCGGATATGATGCCAGGAGTCAAACCGCTCTACGTCACGGATGGGTAGGGGTCGTGGTCCCACCAGACTCATTTGACCCATCACAACGTTGATGAGCTGGGGGAGTTCGTCGATACTGGTGCGCCGCAGGAAGTGACCTACTTTTGTGATGCGGGGGTCTCTTTTTATTTTGAATAGGATACCGTCCGCCATTTGATTTTGGGTTTCGAGTTGGTGCTGGAGTTTTGGTGCATCTTTGACCATGGTGCGGAATTTCCACATGCGGAAAATTTTGCCGTTGAGGCCAACGCGTTTTTGGCGGAAAAAGACTTCACCGGGCGAGTCTACTTTGATGGCGATCGCCACCCCGATCAGTAAGGGCGATAACAGGATTAAGCCGAAGGCTGCCCCTAAAAAATCAAACCAGCGCTTAAGGCGATAATCCCAACAAAGAAGTAAGGGTGTTTCCACGCGTAATGTGGGGATGCCGGCGAAAATTTCTGGTAAACCGCGCCGATAGAGCATTTCTTTACTCGATGGCAGTAATCGAATCGCAACCCCAGTGCTTCGTAGTTGCCAATACAAACTAGAGGCGAGATCTGTATCTGGTAGGTCTTTGACTAATACTTCCATGGCACCAGATTGTTGGATTTGCGCAATCGTTGCAGCGGTATTAGCCGTGGCAGCAAGGGCAGCACCGACGATTTTGTAATGAGGTCTTTTTTTGACGAGGGCGGCGAGTTCATTTAATTTCCCTGCTGGTGCAATGACGAAAACATTGACGGGAGGTTTGTACCGGACAAATTGTCGAATAATGAGGGTTAGTCCTAAGCGTTGACCTAGTACAAAGGTGATGCTTAAAACCCACGCCGAAATAAAGAGCGATCGCGGCGGATCGAGCATGGGATTGTAAAAATAGCTGCCCAGCAAAAATAGGCAATAGACGAGGGTAATAATTTTGGCGGCGCGGGTATAGTTTTGGGTTTCTGTTGGGAGGCGATAAAGATGATTGGCAATGAAAAAACTCAGGGTGACCACCAAAAACACCCAAAATAAACTCGGTATATCAAACCATACCCACCACACTAAACCCGGCGGAATCGGTGAATAAAAACCATTTAAAAAATCTGCAAAGCGCCAGGCGATCGCCAGTCCTAGGGTGTCGCTTCCCAGCAATAGCACCATCGAGAGCAAATGTTGGCGACCCGGTTTAAGGTGCTCTAAAGCCTGAACAGCCCGTAGATCTTGGGTAATGGGGGAAGGTTGGTTATATTTCGGCATATAGGGAAAACCACAGACAATCGACAAAATTCTCAAAGGAAACTGAGTGAGAGGAAGTCGAGTAGTGCAAAATGATCATGAACTACGTAGCCGGACTTTGACAAACTGCACTAGAAACAACACAACAAATATTGTGTTATTGACGACATAGCGTTTCCATAAACGTTGAGGTTCTTGGAGCAAACGAAAAAACCACTCCAAGCCAAGGCGCATCATCCAGCGAGGTGCTTGGGAAACAGTACCCGCATGAAAATCAAAGGCGGCTCCTACTCCTAACAGGATTCCGGGGAGCTGATCCGTATATTTCGCCATCCAGCGTTCTTGTTTTGGGCAACCTAAGCCAACAAAAATCAACTTTGCGCCAGATTGAATAATGTCGTTTAGCATGATTTTTTCCTCTTCGGCCGTCAGGGGACGAAAGGGGGGAGCCACTGCCCCGGCAATGACTAGATGCGGGAATGTTGCTAAGAGATTTTGTTGTAGTTTTTCGAGGGTTTCGGGGCGACTGCCATATAAATAAATGGGGAATTTTTCTTGGGCGGCGATCCCACAGCAATGCAACATCAAGTCGGGGCCATAAACCCTAGTGGCATTTTTTAACCCGAAAAGTCTTAATCCCCACACCAAAGGCATACCATCTGGCGTTGTGATTAGGGCGTTGTTAATAATTTGTTGAAAATCGGCTTGTCCATAGCCGGTCATCACCATATGGACATTGGCGATCGCCACATAGCCCCATTGTTGATCACGAATTGCTTGTAAAAGTCGCTCTCCAACGTCGGTGTAGCTCGTTAGATGAACCCTTGTTCTGAGGATATGACGGTGGGGAAGATCTACAAAAGTCATGGCGATCGCGGCAAACTACAGTTCATTTTAAAGCCGTCTTTCCGTAGACAATCCGGAATTCTCCTAAAATAAAAAAGTCTTGACTGTTAATCCCATGCCACAACTGCAGGCTGTTCTCTTCGAAATAAACGGCGTTTTTTTTAACGATGCTGCAATTCAGTTTGAGTTGCTAGATGAAATCCTCTTATCTGAAAATCTACGTCCCACAGATAGTATTTTTCAAAATGACAGTATCGGAAAAAGCGATCGCCGTTGTCTAAAAGAATGCCTCGCCATGCGTGGCCGCATTGTCAGCAATGAATATCTTGATGAACTAATCACCAAAAAATCTCAGGCCTATCAGCAGAAATTATCCAGCCTTGAAAGCTTTCCTGTTGCGCCCGATGTTTTGCCGTTTATCACTGCCCTCAAGCTTAAAGATTTACTTTTAGGGATTGTGACGGGCTACAGCCGCGCCGATACGGACTTTATTTTGGGACAGTTGGAATTGCAGGATGCCTTTGACGTGATCATCACGGCCGACGATACGCCCAGCTTTAAACCGAGTGGTGATGGTTATCGACTTGCGTTAGAAGCATTACAAACCCAATATCCAGAACGACAGATTACTGCGGCAAACTGTTTGGCGATCGAGGATAATTTCCACGGTATCCAAGCAGCCAAATCAGTACAAATTCCGGTTGTGGGCGTTGCTCGTACTTATCCCTTTCACATGATGCAACGCTGTAGCAATTGGTGCGTTGACTATCTCACAGAGCTAGAGCTAGAACGCATTGACCCCAGTCTCGCGCCACCAGAGGAAGTGCTACAATAGCGATTCATTTTCGGGGAATTAGCTCAGTTGGTAGAGTGCTGCGATCGCACCGCAGAGGTCAGGGGTTCGAATCCCCTATTCTCCATTTTTATGCCAGTCTGCAAAACTTTCATTGAGGTTTACAAGATGGAAATTCAATTACAACAGCTATCCCAAGAACTCCAAGACATAATTTTGCAATTGCGCCAAAATAATGAGTCTCTAAAAATTGTTGATGCAGATCAAACTCTGGCGATCGTCTCTCCTGCTCAACCCCAGAAACGAGGCGGATTTGGTTGTATGAAAGGTACTTTTGAAATAGTTGGTGATATTGTTTCTCCCGCAGCACCAGAATCTGACTGGGAAGCCTTGCAGTGAGAATTTTATTAGATACGCATATCTGGCTGTGGTATTTAGAGGGAAACCCTAAGTTATCCGGTAGTTTAAGTACGCAACTCACCGCTCCTAATAATCAGTTGTGGTTAAGTCCAGTTAGTCTTTGGGAATTTTTACTTCTGATAGAAAAGGGCAAAATCAGTATCGGTGAGCCGCCAGAAGTTTGGATCAGAAATACTTTGGCTACTTTTGAAGTTCAAGAAGCACCCTCAAATTACGAAGTGGCTATGCTCAACCGACAAATTTCTTTGCCTCACCAAGATCCGGCTGATCGATTTCTGGCAGCTACAGCTATTCACTATGATTTGACTTTAGCGACAGTGGATCAAAAATTAGTGCAAGCAGTTCAAATTCCAACAATTTCTTAGATCTTTGAAAAGCTTTTGTCAGGCACAATAAAGAGTAAGATGAACTGCAAAATTTATGGATAGTCAACAACAGGAGCGACATTTTAATCTTGCCAAAGCGAGTCTTCAACAGGCTTTAACTTGGTATGGCAATACCCGTCGTCATTGGCACTATCCCCCAGATCCAGATCTAAAAGCCGCTGTCCGTCCAGAGCTGCAAAAACTACAACAGGCGATCGCCAAACTTGATCGGCAACTGTTGCGGATTGCAACATTCGGGTTAGTTAGTCGCGGTAAATCGGCAGTCATTAACGCCTTAATCGGCAATAAAGTTTTGGAGACGGGGCCATTACATGGCGTGACGCAATATCCCCAAACGATTCGTTGGGAATTGCCCACAGATAAACTAAAAATCGATTTAATCGATACCCCCGGTCTAGATGAAATTTCGGGAGAACAGCGCAGCAAAATGGCGGCAACAGTCGCGGCTGATTCCGATTTGATTTTGTTTATCGTGTCTGACGACATTACCCGCACCGAATACCAAGCCCTCTACGAATTGCGGCAACAGCAGAAACCTATTCTTGTGGTATTTAACAAAATTGACCTGTATCCCGACCGCGATCGCCAAGCGATTTTTCAGCAGCTACAACAGTTGGGACAAGAAGCCAATGGCACTGCATTGCCGCTAACGCCGGAAGAAATTGTCATGGTTGCCGCCGAACCTCAACCGATGGCGATGCGCATTGAACATCCCGACGGGCGTGTTGAGGAAACTTGGGAAACACCTGCTGCCCAAATTGATCCGTTGCGAGACAAAATCTTCCAGATTCTTAGCCAAGAGGGCAAATCCTTAATGGCAATGCATGCCCTTGTCCAAGGGGAAAAGTTACAACAAAAAATTGCCGATAAAACCATCGATCACCGGCAGCAAGAAGCCGAAGAACTGATTTGGAACTACGCCAAATACAAAGCGGCGGCGATCGCCCTAAATCCCATTGGCGTGATTGATGTGTTTGCCGGAACCTTTACCGACCTTGCATTAATTCGTGCTTTAGCTCGCCTCTATGGTTTGCCAATGACCAGTTACGAAGCCGCCAAACTATGGCGCAATATCGTCGTCAGTGCGGGAATTTTATTTGCAGTGGAACTGGGTAGCGGTTTTTTCGTCGGTTTAGGGAGAACCGCAGGACTCGGAGCACTCACTCTAAATCCCAGCGCTATCGGCGTTTATGGCACAGCAGCTCTCGCCCAAGGCGGCATTGCGGCCTACGGCTGTTACATTATCGGCAAAGTCACAAAAACTTACCTCCAGCAGGGCTGTAGCTGGGGCAAGCTTGGCGCTAGTACAACGATCCAAGAAATCCTAAAACAGTGCGATCGCCGTACCCTCCTCTACCGACTCCAGTCCGAAATCCCCTAATACCGTAGATTGTTCTCTTCGTTATCGTAAACCTGTCATTTGCAGAATCTTGCTATGAAAAAATTACTCCTGACTTTATCCTTGGCGGCGATCGCCCCCTTCCCAGCCTTGGCGCAATCCCCCACACCCGCGCAAATGGGTGAATTTCTGGCCGGAGAAATGTGTGCAGACTACCTCAAAACAGGAGAATTTTTTGGTGATGGTGGCTACGAAAAAGTTGCGGGGAAACTCATTGCAGAATACGGTAGTGAATCTGCATTACTCCTGTTAGAACTCGCCCCAAAGTTTAACCTGCCACCGGAAGAGTTGCTCGACGACCCTTATCTTTTTCCGATGGCTCAGTCATTCGTGACTCATATGGCGAAAAATGACGAATGCTTTCGGATGTTCTTGGCGGAAGAAATCTTTAAAGATGACGAAGACGAAAAGGCAACGACTGAACCTGCAACTTCTAATGTGAGCCAAATCCCACAGAACTAAGAATTATCAAAAAAAAGTTGCTGTAGGGGCGGTTTGCGAACGGCTCCTATTTTTTTGTTTTTAACGTCAGTTATGGATAAGAATTTAGCTGATATTTCTTTAAAGAAAGGAAGACACGGAAAGGTAGAGACACGGAGAGGTAGAGACACGGAGAACCAACGAAAATCTGCGTTTTTTGATCCCTCGGATTGTTTGGATAAAACATCTCCCGATCTCTCACTCTCTTATTCGCCGCGTCCTATTGCCAAGCATTCTTAAGCAAAACTCAGGTTTTTTACGGAAATGTCGAAAGACTGTCACGCACCATGAGCGGATAAAAATGACCGACAGGTCCCGTTCCTTTCCCGATCGCCAAACTAAATTGCAGCGCTTCGGTGACGTATTTTTTTGCGGCTTGGACGGCTTCAAAGGGCTCTTTGCCTAGGGCAAGATTCGCGGTAATCGCAGCCGAAAGCGTACAACCAGTGCCATGGGTATGGGGCGTATCAATGGTTTTAGTACGAAGAACTTCGAGGCGATCGCCATCAAACCACACATCAACACCCTGTAGCTCACCGGGCATCGCCCCACCTTTTACGAGAACAGCTTGGCAACCTAAATCTAGAATTTTTGTTGCCGCATCTTTCATCGCGTCAAGGGTATCGATTTCCATGGCGCTTAGGATCTGCGCTTCATAGCGATTGGGCGTTAAGATTTTTGCTTGGGGCACTAAACGCTCTTGTAAAACGGTGATCGCCTCATCGGCAATTAATTTCACCCCTGTCCGCGAAACCATCACTGGATCAATGACTAAATTTGGGAACTTGTCCGCTTCCGCTTGGGCGGCGATCGCCACCATAATTTCTTGGTTTAGCAACATACCTGTTTTTACCGCATGCACACCGATATCACTCAGAACCGCCTCGATCTGAGCGTTTACTTGAGCTGCACTCAGGGCAACCACATCCGTCACCCCGACGGTATTTTGAGCCGTCACACAGGTAATAGCGCTCGTCCCATGCACTTTGTTAAAGGCAAAGGTCTTTAAATCAGCCTGAATACCAGCACCGCCACCACTATCTGAACCGGCGATCGTTAAAGCAATACGCGGATTTAAACTCATATTACGATTAGCGAGAACTTAACGGCGGGGGAAACGACGACGCTGCAAAAACTCAGGAATATCTAAACCAGTGGAGTTGGGGCGTTGGGGCGGTTGTTGCTCCTGCTGGCGTAAGGGGCGAGGGGCTGGCGGTTGTTGTTGCTCAGCGGGACTATTCGTAGATTGCTGTTGTGACTGGGGCATGGGTGGAAAACCACGACGCAATGGAGCAGGTGCAGTCGGTTCCTGTGGGGAAGCCTCTGCGGGAACGAATCCCGTCGCAATGACAGTGATACGAATTTCGCCCTGGAGCTGCTCATCAATGACGGCACCAAAGATGATATTGGCATTCGGATCGACCACTTCATAAATGGCCTCAGCGGCGGCATTCACTTCATGTAGCGTTAAGTCGTGACCACCAGTAATATTTAGGACAACACCTTTTGCTCCTTCAACAGAGGATTCCATTAAAGGAGAAGAAATGGCGGCGATCGCCGCTTCCCTTGCGCGGGATTTACCAGAGCCAATCCCAATACCCATCAAAGCAGAGCCAGCATCGGCCATCACCGCCCGCACATCAGCAAAGTCCACATTGACCAAACCGGGAACCGTAATAATGTCCGAAATACCTTGAACACCCTGTCTTAGGACATCATCAGCAATGCGGAAAGCCTCTTGCATCGGGGTTTCCGGCGCAATGACATTCAGTAACTGATTGTTTGGAATCACCAATAATGTATCAACGCGGCTCTGGAGGGCGCTAATACCTTCTTCTGCTTGGTTGGTACGGCGACGACCTTCAAATTTAAAGGGACGCGTTACAACACCAACAGTCAAGCAACCTAAATCTTTGGCAATTTCTGCCACAACAGGTGCTGCACCTGTGCCTGTACCGCCACCCATACCAGCAGTGATAAAAACTAAATCTGCCCCTTCGAGAGCTTGGGCAATTTCGTCGCGGGATTCTTCCGCAGCTTTCTGACCAATGGCTGGATTACCGCCTGCTCCTAGACCACGGGTGATTTTTTGACCGATCTGTAAACGCTTTGGGGCAAGGGAACTGGTGAGGGCTTGGGCATCCGTATTAATTGCCCAAAAATCAATCCCAGACACACTACTTTCGATCATGCGGTTGACCGCATTCCCACCGCCACCACCAACGCCGATCACCTTGATCTGCGCAACGCTACTGGGCATGATTGTAAATTCCGACTGGTTGTTGTCCGCTGTGGTCAGATTGCTCATGTTCGCGTCGTAGGGAACAGTAGTGGGTTGAAAAGGGTGGTTTTGGCTCACGGTCACAAAAGAAATGTGCGATGGATAGGGATACTAAACAGTCTTTATATAAAGAAGTTTTAGAACTTGACTCGAAGGACTTTGAGGTAAATTCTAGTGCCATTGTAAGGGGAATCACCATGGCCGGAAAAAAAAATCCCTCTTTTGTACGAGGTTTAACTTTATTTTTTCATCTTATGGAGAATCTCCGGAGGCAATGCGCGCTTTAATGATGGGTTCGTTTGGATCTGATAAATCTATGTAATCAATATTACGGGGCATGACTGTTGCGTCTAGTGTGGCAAGTTTGGCGATCGCCACGAGTTGATCTTCTAGTTGTTTGATGTCGCCGCCGATGTGAAACTGACCATTTTCGGTATTGAGTTTTAAATTATTCGAATCCTGCCAGTCGATGCTGTAAATCTTGATCGGCGATCGCCTCAGTATCGGATAAATTTCTCGCCACTGGTCAATTTGAATCGCGCGAATCCCCATGACCTCTAGGGTGGGCAGTGGGATTTCATTCGTTACTTCGCGATAGGCACTGTCCGGTAACCAATTACCCTGCTCATCGAGATAGCCTTCTTGGAGACCCCGTGCCTTTGTCTGGGGCGAAATGGGGGCAAAGGAGCGGGCGACGGGTAGACGTTCTTGAACCTGTATTGAAATGCTTGGCGGTAGTAGATGTCGAGTGACGATCGCCTCAGCAATGGGACCCTGCGCTTCAATATCTACTTCGAGGCGTTGGGGTTTGAGGGAGAGGAGCGACTGGGGATAGTCGAGGGGAATGAGTTCCCGTACAGTACTGGCAGAAAGGGTTGTATTACCTTCAATGGTGATCTGACCACTGCTATACAGTACCCATTCCGGGCGAGTCGTTAGCCACACAGCACCAGAGGCCACACCAATCAAAGCGACGGAACGCCAGAGCCCCTGTACCCATCGAATAGAACGTTGTCTTTGTTTTTGTTTGCGACGTTTACGGAGATCATCGCGTACTGCGGAAACTGTATCAGCCATGGGCGCGTCCTAGATCCTAGCTGTCATAGCAAGAAATATGTCTCATCTTAATCAACCAGTATACTAATGGAGCAAATGGCAACTTCTTGTAATCCCCCCAGAGCCGCAGCCTACTAGAAACACAGCTTGAGAGTTTATGGCGTTTTCACCTTCTAATCCCATGGCATTACAGCTACAGGAATTTTTTCGGGCATGTAATCCCAGTAAAACGCTTAATCTCGCTGATTCCGGCGATCGCCACTACTATATTGATTTCGCAGCGGTGCGCGGCGGCAAAATTATAGAAGCCTTAGCCCGCACCATTACCCGGCTTTCCCCCGAAGAACCCACCTGTCAACTGTTTACCGGACATATCGGCTGCGGCAAATCTACCGAATTATTACGCCTTAAAGCCCTGTTAGAGCGCGAAAATTTTGAGGTGATCTATTTCGAGTCCAGTCGCGATCTCGATATGGAAGATGTCAGCATTAGCGATATTTTACTGGCTGTTGCCCGTTCTGTTAGCGAACATCTCGAAGGCATTGGCATTTCCCTGAAGCCCAGTTATTTTAAGCAGCTATTTGACGAGATTAAGGATTTTTTACAGACACCGGTACAGCTAGATGCCACAGCGGAATTATCCCTTGGATTAGCACGTATCACTGCCCGAACCAAGGAAAGTCCCCGCCTACGCCAACAAATTCGTCAATCCCTAGAACCCCGTACAGAGGGTATTTTGCGCTCTATCAATGAAGAATTACTAGGTCAAGGAAATTTGGCATTAAAAGGTCGTGGCAAAAAGGGGTTAGTCGTAATTATTGACAATCTTGATCGCATTTCCTCGCGACAGGCAACCCGCAATCGTTCTTTGCCGGAATATTTATTTATTGACCGGGGACAACAACTACGCCGCTTAAATTGCCATGTGATTTATACGATTCCGTTGGCACTTATTTTTTCTAACGAGTACCAAGCCCTTAAAAATCGCCTAGGGGGTGGGGTTGCGCCGAAAATGTTGCCGATGGTGCCCATTCAAAAGCGGGATCGTACCTTAGATACGAAGGGTTTAATTCTTTTGCAACAACTTGTTTTAGCGCAGGCTTTTCCTCATCTTTCGCCTCGGCAGCGCATTGCCTGTATTCCGAAATTATTTGACAGTAATATTACGCTTAATCGTTTATGTCTCATTAGTGGTGGTCATGTACGCACATTACTGGGGTTGCTTTATAACTGTTTGCAGCAAAATGATCCCCCCTTTAATCGAGATTGTATTGAAGTGGTGATTAAGGGTTACCGTGATGATATTTTGCTGGCTGTGGAAGATAACGAATGGCAAATGCTTGCCCAGGTGATGCAACAGCAAACGATTCGGGGCGAACAGGAATATCAGATTTTGTTGCGTAGTTTGTTTGTGTATGAATACCAAGACCAGCAGGGTCGTTGGTTTGGGATTAATCCGGCTCTGGCGGAAACGACTCGGTTTAAACATATGCTCCGGAGTCTCGGCTAGAGTGGGTTGTGTTTGATTAGTTTGTTTCGTCAGTTGATGTTGATGTTTGTTTCAGGGCAGTGCTATGGTTCGCGCCGATCATTTCGACCTCATTAATGCACAGAATCGGCGATCGCAGTTTGTTTTAGAGCGATCGCTCTTTTTCGCCCCCCAAGAATTTTCTCTATTACTGGTTCGTTGTAATTACCGTAGCCTCGCCCAGGAGGTGCAAACACGGCTTTATCAGACCCACAAGTTAAACAAACTATGGCAACAGCAGGAGCCGGAATATTGTTTTGAATATTTTGGAGATATTGACTTTGAGCAGCTGGTGGCTGGACAAAAACACCGGGGCTTAATTGCTGTTGATCTCAATCCTGCCTCGACAAATTTGGAAAGTATTTTAAGTGCCACGTTCGAGTATTTAGAGGCGCTGGGGGTACAGCGTGATTGTGTTGATGGGGTGATGGTCTCTGGTTTAGAGCAGGTGGGGCGACTGGAACTAAGCTTGGCTCTACTCAATCAGGTGCGGGATCAGTTGAGCTATTTACTGCCTTGTCCACTGGTACTTTGGTTGACGGAGCGGGGAGCGCGGAAATTATTTCGTCTAGCGCCTGATGTCAAAAGTTGGACGGCGGCTTCTATTCGGTTTGCGTGGGGGGAGCCGCAGTTACGGCAGCTTTGGCGGCAGTTTGAACGGGATTGTTTTCAGCAGTTGGAGCAGGCTGGGGGTCTCAAATTTGTGAGTAATCAGGATTTGGGTTTAGCGGAGCACAGCCGACGCAGACTGGAGCTGGAGTTGGCGCGGGAAGAGTTGCAGAAACAGCGGGAGAAAATGTCTCTATGTAGTGAGGGTTTTTGGGCTTTTATTCAAGGGCGAGATGCTTATAGTGTGCGGGATCTGACGACGGCTCACGGGGAATATTTAAGGTGTCTCAAAATTTATAGTGATCTAGAACCGGATACAGACATTACGGCTGCATTTTTACAGGAAGAATTTTTGGCTCAGACGGCAAACTTAAAGGGCGATCGCCTCTCAAAATTAGCGATTATTTGTTTTCATCTGAGTTTGCTCTATGACGAATGGGCGCAGGAAAAATATGAGGCTGATAATACTTGGCAACAGGGAGAGGCTTATTTGCGGACAGGTTTAGCGCTGTGGCATCGCCTGAAAAATTGGTCTTGGGTGGCTCATTTGACGACGGCTCTCGGTCTGATGTTACGGCAACTGGAAAATTGGGAGGCCTTGGAGAATTTGGCCTGGGAGACGACTAAACATCTGGATATTTATTGTTCTCAGATGCTGCTGACTCGGAATTATGGGTTGTTGGCGGAGGTGGCGATCGCCCGCCAGCAGTGGGAAAAGGCGAATATGTTAGCCCATAGCGCTGTCGAAACCTATGAGCGTTCTGAAGAGGATACGTCAGAATATGATTTGCCTTGGTACTATCTGGTGATTGCCCAAGCTCAACAGCATTTAATGGGTGCTTCGGCGGCGATCGCCTACCTCGAATCAGCCCATGAATTGATTTTGCGACACCTCGGCCAAGCCCAAGCCCAGCGGCAAACCTGGTCGGGCTGGTATTTGCGACTATACCGCGATATTTTGCAGCTATTGCGCCATCTCCACCAAGCCGCTGGCCATTACGAACAGGCCTTTGATTTACAGCGGGAACTCCAGCAATGTGAACAACAATGGGGGTGGCAAGTCTTTTTCGGGGCGGCGGCTTTACCCGCTCCCTTGCCCACCACCACTGCGGAACTGCGGCAAAATACCCAAAATATTCTGGTGGCATCCCGTCGCCAAGATGATGTCAAGCGGCTCCTCGAACGTCTCAGTCGCGATGAGCATAAACTAACAATCCTCCATGGTTTTTCGGGGGTAGGCAAAACATCGCTGTTGCAAGCGGGACTGGTGCCAAATTTACGGGGACAAATGGTCAATGCCCGGGAAATCCTGCCCATTATGCTAAAAAAATACGGCCAGTGGCATCTACAACTTGCTAAGGCGATCGCCACCGAACGGCTACAATTTGTCCACCATCCCGACCCCGGCACAGACACCGATCCCATTACACTGCTCCAGGAAAATGGCCACTGTAATCTCTTGACCGTGTTGATTTTTGATCAATTTGAGCAGTTTTTAGAGCAATATCCCACCCCTTCAGAACGGCGGGCTTTCTTCGGTTTTTTGTCCCAATGTTTGCAGTTGCCCTTTGTCAAAATTATTTTGTCCTTGCGGGAAGACCATCTCTCCTATCTTTTGGAATGGGAAACGGCGGGTAGCTTAGGCATTGTCAATGACAATCTACTAGACCGAAGTATTCGTTATCGCCTCGGTAATCTCCATGCAGAGGCTGCCCATAATTTGCTCACATTTTTATCTGGACAAGCGCCCCGCCCCCTTGAGCCAGCCTTTGTTGATCGACTGATTGGGGATCTGAGTGACGATCTCGGTACGGTGCGACCCATTGAATTACAGGTGATTGGCTTTCAGCTCCAGCAGGACAATATCACCACCCTAGACAAATATTTGGAATTGGGAAAAAATCCGAAACAGACGGTATTAAAGCGGTTTCTTTTACAAATTATCGATCAATGTGGTGTTGAGCATCACCAGCTGGCTTGGCAATTTTTATATCAGCTCACAAGTCCCCGGCAAACGCGACCGGAGGTTCCCTATGGTGAGTTTCTCAGTCTGTGTCGTAGTCACCGGAATACTGATGAGGACGGGCGGGCGATCGCCGATCTGATTTTGCATATTTTTGTGGGGACGGGGCTAGTCATTCGTCACCGTTATGCTTCTCAGGATACCTACCAACTGGTACATGACTATCTCGTGCAGCCGATCCAGAGCCGTCAAAGTGATGCCCAGTCGCAGGAATGGGCTGAGCGCCTTGCCTTTCAAGACCGTGAAATTAGTCGTATCCGCCGCCATTGGGGGCAGTCTGTGGTCACCATCGTGGCGCTTTTGGGGGTGGTCATTTCGATGATTGTGCTATCACAACGGGTAAATCGTCAGCGATATCGGCAGTGGCAGGTCACTCAAAATGCCGAACTGATGGCCCTAAGTAATGCCTCCGAAGCGCTGTTTTATAGTGATCAACAGTTTGAAGCATTGTTGGAAAGTTTGCGGGCAACGGTGCGGCTCCGGAAATTACTCGCGTCTAATCCTGAGGCGATCGCCCCCGCCACTAAGCTGAAAGTGCTCAGTACCCTAGAGCAATCTTATTTTGGATTGCAAGAGAAAAATCGTTTAGAAGGCCATAGCGATTCGGTTTTTGATATTAGTATTTCCTCCAACGGTCGTTATTTAGCTTCCGCAGGTCGGGATCATACGGTGCGCCTGTGGAATATGGAAGGCAAATTACTCCAAACGATGTTTGGTCATACAGAAAGAGTCACGAGGGTAGTGTTTGCACCGGACAATCAATCCCTCTTTTCCAGCAGTTGGGATAATACGGTGAAGGAATGGTCCCTGGACGGTCGAGAAATCCGCACCATTGAGGTTGATCTCGATACCCTGACGGCAATTAACCTCAGTCGCGATGGACAGCGTTTGGCGATCGCCAGTGGTTCAGGAGCAGCTTTGTACGATGTGAATGGCACATTGATTAAAAAATTAGTGCGCGATCGCATTATTTACTGGATTAATTTTAGTCCCGATGACCAAGAAATATTAACCCTCGACGATAACAATCAACTCACCCTCTGGGATGCGGATGGCAATGTCCGCCAAACCCTTACCATGGAGAGTCCTGACGAAACAAAACTCCTCTTTGCCACCTTTAGTCCCGATGGTAAAACCCTGATGGGTAGTGATAGTCGCGGTAATTTAATGGTCTGGCAACGGGGCGATCGCCAAGCCCTATTTACCGAAGCAAGTTTAAATGTCTTAGCAGCCCACACCGAGCCAATTTTCTTCCTTAGCCATAACCAAGACGGCAGTCAATTTGCCACAGCCAGCGCCGATAATTTAGTAAAAGTTTGGGACGAAAACTTTAATCTCCTCCAAACCTTTTCCGGTCACCGTGACGATATTCGTAGCGTTATCTTTCACCCAGAAACCCAACAGGTTATCTCTGCCAGCATGGATAAAACAGTGCGCTTTTGGGAAGCAGCCGCCGATAGCCGTGTGGTGCTCGAACATATTGCCCCCATTCGAGACTTGCGCTTTGCAAAAGATGGCACCCAAATTGCGACGGCCAGCGCCGATAAGACCATTAAACTTTGGGAGCGCAGCAGCGGTAAATTGCACCAGACATTGCGGGGTCACACCGACTGGGTCAATACTGTGGCTTGGCATCCTGATGGGCAAACTCTCATTAGTGGCAGTGATGATCATACGGTGCGTCTATGGTCCCGTGATGGGCGCTCCCTTTCTCGCCTTAAGGCTCATCAAAATCGCGTTTTAGATGTGGAGTATAGTCCCGATGGTCGGCTATTTGCCTCCTCGGACTTGGACGGTGTGATTCAGATTTGGGCAGCCAATGGCACATTGTTGCAAACCTTGGCGGAACATGGCGATCGCGTGAGTAGTATCGACTTTAGTCCCGATAGTAAATTACTCGCTTCGGCGAGCGATGACCGCACCGTAAAAGTGTGGCAACGGCGGGAGGATGATACGTTTTTCCTCGTAACTCAGTTAGAGCCCCATAGTAGTTGGGTTACCGATGTGACCTTTTCGGGAGATGGTGAATATTTAGCATTTTCTGGCTATGACAACATAATCCAGATCCGTCAGATGTCCTATAAAGACAACAATCCTCGGTTTGAAGCACCACTAATCCTGAAGGGACACAGCGATAGTGTTGCTAGCCTAAAATTTAATCCCGTTGTACCGCTGCTGGCCACCAGTACTTGGAATAACCAACTACAACTCTGGACATTAGATGACACTCTCCTAAAAAGTTTAGAAGGCCATACGGATTCTATTACGGGCCTCGACTGGAGCCCTAATGGCGGGGCGATCGCCACAGCAAGTAATGACAATACTGCGATTATTTGGGAGCTACAACTAGAGCCACTCCTAGAGAAAAGTTGCCACTGGCTACAGTCCTATCTCCGCCATAATCCGAAAGTGCGCGACGGCGATCGCCGGCTTTGTGATAGTCAAACTGACAAAAATCCGAGGCCAACAAACCCTGAAAAATAGAGAGCGTTATACTAACTGAATGACCTTTTTAGCCATTGTTTTCTGCCGATGACCCAGACCCCTGTTGCCCCCCAAACCCTTGTGTCCCTCGACTGGCGCTGGCGCGATCAGAAAATTTGCTACACCGTCCAAGGGGAAGGTCAACCATTACTCCTCATTCACGGTTTTGGGGCATCCATTGGTCATTGGAAACACAACATCCCAGTCCTCGCAGAGGAAGGATATCAAGTTTTTGCCATTGATTTACTGGGCTTTGGCGCTTCCGCAAAACCAGCATGGGATTACACTTTAGAGCTATGGCAAGAACTCTTGCACGATTTCTGGCAGGCAAAAATTCAAAAACCAACAGTCTTTATTGGAAATTCCATCGGCGGCTTGTTGAGTTTGTCGATGTTGGCAAATTATCCTGAACTTTGTGCTGGCGGTGTTTTAGTAAATTGCGCCGGTGGCTTAAACCATCGTCCCGATGAGCTCGCGTTACCTTTACGGGCGGTCATGGGTGCTTTTGCCAAGTTAGTGAGTTCGCCTCTGACTGGCAAATTGATTTTCAATGAAGTGCGCCGCAAATTTCGCATTAAAGGAACCCTCTATCAGGTCTATGGCGATCGCCAAGCCGTGACCGATGAACTAGTAGACATGCTTTATGCACCGTCCTGTGACGAAGGCGCTCAGGCAGTATTTGCCTCCGTGATCACCGCACCACCGGGAGAAAGCCCCACCGAACTTTTACCCAAGCGTCAACATCCCCTACTCGTCCTATGGGGCGACAAAGATCCGTGGACACCCATTAAAGGGTCACAAATTTATCAAGATTTAGCAGCAGCCAACGAAGGTGTAGAATTTCACCCGATTCCCGGCGCTGGTCACTGTCCCCACGACGAAAATCCCACTTTAGTGAATGCTCTAATTTTGGATTGGTTGTCGCGCCAAGCGAATTAAAGAACGTCAGTTATGGATAAGAATTTAGCTGATATTTCTTTAAAGAAAGGAAGACATGGAAAGGTAGAGACACGGAGAGGTAGAGACACGGAGAACCAACGAAAATCTGCGTTTTTTGACCCCTAGGATTGTTTGGATAAAACATCTCCCGATCTCTCACTCTCTTATTCGCCGCGTCCTATTGCCAAGCATTCTTAAGCAAAACTCAGGTTATCGTCGTGGTCGGCAAGACTGGTAGGGATTTAACATGTTAAACCCCTACAGGATAAGGCTTTAAAGTTTATCTGATGTCTTAACTTTGATGGCTTTGACTATAAAGACTTTTTTTAGTCCTATACAAAGACGAATCCCCCTGATGCAAAACATTGGGGGATTTTTGATTAGGTATAGAATTTTCGGATGTCGCGGCGATCGCCTGCCGATTACTGACAAGACTGACAGAGACCTTTCACCGTCACCTCATAACTTTCTGCCTGTAAACCATCCGAAAGTTGACTCAGATCAAAACAATTAAAAGTTTCCCATGCTAAATCATGGATCGCACCGCAATCGCTACAGACAAAGTGGTGGTGAGGATTCACATTGGCATCATAACGAGTCACCCCCTCATCTAGGAGCACTTCTCTCACTAAATTTACTTCACGCAAAATCGTCAAAGCACTATAAACACTAGCCTTTGAGGCAATGGGAATATCCGCATTAACATCTTCTAGGATCTGCTCAACCGTTGGATGATCTTCTCGACGCAATAGGTTGGCATAGACAGCGAAACGCTGGGGGGTAATTCTTAACCCCTCGTTCTTCATGACTTCGCGGATTTCAGTGGCGTTTGACGATTTGGGCATTTTGTTGACTCGATGGCTAAACCAAAGTAGCACTGCGCATTATTGTGACGAAGTTTTAAAACATAAATCAAGTGTGGTTGAGACAAAATTAACTCAAATTGCTTTTCTTAATGTTTTTTTGAGGTTTCTGAGACTTCATCACAGCGTGAATTGGAATCACAAATATGATTGTAACATTTTTACTTGATAGTGGCTCTGTTATGCTATCTGTTCTTTAAATTGACATTTTCTTATCTAAGAATTATTCTTGATTAAGTTGGTTGTTTACTTAGAGGTTGAAATTATGAATACGGAAAATTCGCGCACGGTAGAAAATTTGGAAGCGGCTTTTGGTGGTGAGTCCCAGGCGAATCGCAAGTATCTCTTTTTTGCCGATGTTGCGAAAAAGTTAGGGATGTCTGATTTAGCAAGGTTGTTTCGGGAAACAGCACAGCAGGAAACTGAGCATGCTTTTGCCCACTTTCGTTTGTTGCATCCGGAGTTGGTGGTGGCAGATCCCGATGCCCTGAGTGATGAGGAAAAGAAAAAGATGGCGGCGCGGTGTCTAGAGTTGGCGATCGCCGGCGAGACCTATGAGTATGAAACGATGTACCCAGAGTTCGCAGCTCAAGCCCAAAAAGATGAAGACGAAGGTGCGGTGGCTGAATTTAAAGAGCAAGAGGCAGAATCCAAAGAACATGCCGAAATGTTCCACACCGCTGCAAAGAATTTCGGTTTACTCACTTCCATCGAAGAACATCACGCAAATCAATACACTGATGCATTGAAGGCTTTGGACGGAGGCGCAGCTGCGCCTCGTTCCCTCGGCCAAAAATGGATCTGTAAGAAATGCTCCATGATTTATGACCCAGCGGTGGGCGATCCTGATTCTGGTATTGCTGCGGGCACTAATTTTCAAGATATTCCTGAAGATTGGGAGTGCCCCATTTGCGGCGCGACGAAGAAAACTTTTGTTCCGTACGAAGAGTACGTTGCAGCATAACTGAAGGTGGATCTATCGGTGCAATTCATTGAATCAAAAAACCAGAGGGGCGATCGCCCCTTTTTTCATTGATTGAGACATCTTCGTTAAGACAAACGTTGCCATCAAGAAAAGAGAGACAAAAACCAACTGAGTAATTATACTTAATACAATTGTGATTCAAAGTCGACAACCCATAAACGCAGGAGGCTAGAGAAAATTATGCAACTAGATCAAGAAACCAAAGAAATACGTTGGATTTCGGGGATGGCCTTGCTCCTGTCCGGTGTGCTTGCCGCTGCGGTCTGTCTATAGTTGCGCTTTTTGAACGGCATATTGATAGGGTGAAAAGCTTAGGAGTATTCTGGAGACTTGTTATTGCAAGCTTTTATACTCATCTTTATGTTTAAACGTCGATTTTTATTACAAGGGGCGATCGCCACCGCCATTGCAGCCACAATTATTGCCTGTAATCCCCCCGCCGAAAGCCCTAATCCTGCAGATCAAAATAGCACTTCAAACACAACCAATAATAATGAAATTGTCATCGGTGTCAGCGTTGCCCAAACCAGTAATGTTGCCCTCCTCGGCCAAGAACAAGTCATCGGCGCAAAGCTAGCCGAAAGCTATTTCAACGACAATGACGGGATTAATGGTCAGCCCTTTAGCATCGCGTTGCAAGACGTGGCCGGAGACGAACAAGGTGCCATAAATGCCTTTAATACCCTCATTAATCAAAATAATGTCGTCGGTATTGTCGGCCCTACACTTTCCCAACAAGCCTTTGCCGCAAATCCCATTGCCAACCGCGCCCAAGTACCTGTTTTAGGGCCTTCCAATACAGCCCAAGGAATACCGCAAATCGGTGAATTTATCGGTCGAGTCTCTGCACCCGTTGCCGTTGTTGCGCCAAATGCCGTTGAACAAGCTCTAGCGATTAATCCCAACATTGAAAAAGTAGCAGTGTTTTTTGCCCAAAACGATGCCTTTAGTAAATCTGAAACCGAAACTTTTCAGCAAACAGTAAAGGATTTTGGATTGGATTTAGTGACTGTCCAGAAATTTCAAACGACGGACACTGATTTTCAAACCCAAGCGACAACGGCCATTAATCTTGACCCTGATCTGGTGATTATTTCTGGGCTTGCGGCTGATGGTGGTAACCTCGTCAAACAATTGCGGGAACTGGGTTATGAAGGCATTATTATCGGCGGTAATGGTTTAAATACGTCAAATATTTTCCCGGTGTGTCAAGCGCAATGTGATGGGGTTTTGATCGCCCAAGCCTATAGTCCGGCACTAGATAATGAGATTAATCGGGCATTTCGCGAAGCCTATGGGGCAGAAAATGAAACCGATCCGCCCCAATTTAGTGCCCAAGCGTTTACTGGTGTACAGGTGTTTGTGGAGGCATTGCGCAATTTAGACCAAAAATCTCCCATTGCTGAAATGTCTTTGCCTGAGTTGCGTCAACGGTTGCGGGACGAAATTTTTGCGGGAACCTATGTGACTCCCCTGGGGGAAATTTCTTTTACGGCAGAGGGTGAGTTGGTACAAAAGCAATTTTATGTGGCGCAAATTACCATGGATGAATCTGGTGAACAGGGGGCATTTACCTTTGTGAAGTAGAGGTGATGCCTGACTTTTTTGTCATAGTCTGCGGGCACAATGAAGGGACTCTCTGCTTAGGTTTCTGCTGAAGTGGGGAGTTCTACGGGGGATTCAATGTCTTTTCCAAACCAATCTTGTAATTTTTCTTGGGCTTTTTGTCTAACGTCGTCGTTAATGTGGCTGGCAACGATGGTCATGGCCATTACTAGGGTCGAAAGATCGTCGGTATAACCAATGCCGGGCATCAAATCTGGCAGTAAATCTGAGGGGAGGATCCAGTAGCCTAGTGCGCCAAGAATGATGGCTTTGTACTTTGGGGGCAGGTCGGGGCGTTGCAAGGTATAGAACAAAATAAGAACGGTTTCAATTGTTTTTTTGCCGGCGATCGCCGCATAATTTCCCAACTTATTTTTAAAGCTTTCAGCGGAATAAAATTGTTGGTATTCGCCTAGGTTTTGATTGTTCATTTTTTGCAGTTCGTGGGGCAGGCAAATTTTCAGTTTTTTTGCTTTGTCCACTAGCTCGGTAAATTGCTTGGTAAATGTGGGCCCCGATAGGCCTTGCTCGGTATTGAGTTGCAACAAATTAACTAGATCAAGTAAAACTTGGAACTGCTCTGGTGAAATGTCAAAGGCTTGTCGTATTTCTGTAATGAGAGCTTTCTCCGAAGGGTGGAACTCATGATCAATGAACACCAGCTCTAATCCCCAAAATAACAAGCGCCACTGGGCAACGACATCGGCATTGACCAAGGGTGCGATGTGGGAATCGATGTTTTCGAAGGAACCTGTGGCATTTTTTAGGGTGGTAAACAGCCCAGAGATGTGGCTATTGCCGTTACTGAGTTCATTAAGATAATGATTTTCGTTTTCGTCTATTGTGCCATCGGCGATCGCCAGGGAAAAGAGAATTGTCCAAAAGGCCTGTTGTTGCTCTGGGGTCAGGGTTTTGAGTTCCGGGTGGGAGCGAGCCGTAAATAGGTTGGCGATCGCCTGTAGAGAATCCCGCCGCGTTTGATCTAATCCCTGCAAAAAATTTGTCGTCGTCTGTCGTAGATTTGGTTTCAACATCCCGTTTAGACCCTGTACTGCTTATGTCTCCTTTTTCCATAGAAACATTTTGAAAAGAAAATTGGGATTTTGAAATAGAGAATTGGGCGATCGCCCCAGTGTCCGAACTTTACAATCTGCGACATGGACGGATCCTAGCCAGAGGACTTTCTTACAATAGAAAGCGTGACAAATTTATTTAATGGAGTTCCAATTTCGTGCGTAATGTGACACCTAGTGGAAATTTTCCACTGCCCATTATCGGGACAATCGTAGCTTTTATCGTCTTCGTTGCGCTGAATGCATTCGTCATTATCAATCCGGGACAAGCTGGTGTGCTCAGTGTCCTCGGTAAAGCCCAAGATGGAGCCTTACTAGAAGGTATTCATTTCAAGCCGCCCCTCGTTGCTAATGTCGACATTTACGACGTGACAGTGCAAAAATTTGAAGTCCCTGCCCAAAGTTCTACCAAAGATCTACAGGACTTGTCTGCACGGTTTGCCATTAACTTCCGCCTTGATCCCGTAGAAGTCGTAACCATTCGTCGGACCCAGGGTACATTGCAGAATATTGTCGCCAAAATCATTGCACCCCAAACCCAAGAAGCCTTCAAAATCGCCGCCGCCAAACGAACCGTCGAAGAAGCGATTACGAAGCGTACTGAACTGAAAAGTGACTTTGATGCTGCCCTCGATACCCGCCTGAAAAAGTACGGCATTATTGTCCTCGATACCAGTGTGGTTGACCTCAATTTCTCTGCTGAATTCTCCAAGGCTGTTGAAGATAAGCAAATTGCGGAACAGCGGGCACAACGGGCAATTTATGTTGCCCAGGAGGCGGAACAGCAGGCGCAAGCTGATATTAACCGCGCGAAGGGTAAAGCTGAGGCTCAACGTTTACTAGCTGAAACCCTTAAGGCTCAAGGTGGTGAGCTGGTGCTGCAAAAAGAAGCAATTGAAGCATGGCGTGAAGGTGGTGCTCAAATGCCTAATGTGCTGGTCATGGGAGAAAAGGGTGGTAGTGTGCCTTTCCTCTTTAATCTTGGTGATGCGGCCAAGTAGAAATACGCTGTATGGACGTTTCTCGGTTGGCAGTGTCATAGATCTTATGATGCAAGTCTAGATCGTCTGGCCTAGGTTGTTTTTGTTTTTTGCCTATCTGGGAAACGCCATGGATCAAGTACAGATAATGTGAGTTTTGCTTAAGCATGCTCGGAAATAGGACGCGGTGAATGGGAGAGCGAGA
>NZ_MRBY01000051.1 GCF_001904615.1 [Limnothrix rosea] IAM M-220 | reverse complement strand
CCCATTCACCGCGTCGTACTTCCGAGCATGCTTAAGCAAAACTCACGTTATTTAAATAAAGTTAATGTCTGAACTATAATCATTCACCCGCATCATTTATTGGACCAGCGGCAACTTTGTCCAAGCTTGTTCTGGATATTGACGCTCAAAAATCTCAGGGTGCATAATCTCCGCCAAAATTTCGAGGGAATCGACTAATCGAGGCCCCGGACGATTAAAGTACGCATTGCCATCACAAATATAGAGATGGTCATTTTTTACCGCCCGTAGCTGTCGCCATTGGGGATGTTGCGCCAGGTCTGCGAGCATTTCCTGTCGAGTTCGTGCCAAATCAAAACCACAGGGCATCACCACCACCATATCGGGATCTGCGTCTCGCAAATCGTCCCAATTCACATAGGGTGAATGTTGACCTTGGTGGCCAAGAATATTTTCACCGCCAGCAAGTTCAATGAGTTCCGGCAACCAATTACCACCTCCCATAAGGGGATCAATCCATTCAATTGCAGCAACCTTAGGACGTTGCGCTGGTTTTAGCTCGTTTGTCTGCTGGCGACAATGGGAGACCCGCTGCTGTAGGCCGTCAAGCACTGCTTGGGAATCTAACCCAAATTCATCGGCAACTTGATTAATATCGGCATAGACCTCGGCTAAGGTGTTGGGCTGTAATGAAATGATTTTAATGTCTGCATCGGCGATCGCCTCGACAGCTTTTTTGACATCCCCTAAAGTCACAGCACAAACATCACATTGATCTTGGGTGACGATGTGAGTTGGCTTTAAATTTTTCAGAACATCAAACTGTACCTCATAGATACCAAGGGCACTTTGCAACAGTTGCTGCACATCTCGATCAATATCACCACTAGGTTTTAACGAATTTAAGCGGGCGGCAGTACAGATCGGGCGCGTCTGAATTTCCGCAGGGTAGTCACATTCATGACTGCGTCCCACCACAAAAGGCGTTAGCCCCAGACAATCTAAAATTTCACTGGCACTGGGCAATAAAGAAATAATCCTTGGGGATACTGAAGTCGACATCGGATCTTTCCTTAACAAAGTTTTCATGATGCTAAATCAATTGGGCAATGGAGCCCGACATGGCAAAAATAATTGACCGAAAAAAAACGACGGCGATCGCCCTAAACACCCACCCGCAAATATTTCTGGATCGTGACCACAAGTTCTTCCCGTTGAAACGGTTTAACCAGAAAATCTGTAGCCCCCATTAAACGGCTTTTAACACGATCAAAAATACCAGAACTATCGGTCATGATTAAAATCGGTGTTTGACGAAAGAGCGACAGCTTTTTCAGTTGGGCACACATATCCAAACCACTAACTGACCCCAAATCAAGCTCTAAAATAATCAAATCTGGCTTTTGGGCAAGCAATACAGACATAGCCTTAAACGGATCACTAACGGGCAAATAACGATAGTTGGCCTCCTCTAAAATGCGACCGATTTCATCGCGCTGCTCATTATTAGGATCAATATAGGCGATCGTAAAAGGATTATCGGCCTGAATAACAGTTTCTTCCTCTGGAGCCCGAGTAAACCTAGGCTTGGTCGCAGTAATATGAGCAGGAGCTGGCAAATCATCAATGGTTTCTAAATCAATAAAACCCAATTTGATATAGGGCATAATCGAGCGCGCTACTTGGACAACATCACGCTTCATCCGAATGGACAAATCCCAAAAAGTTGCCCGCCCCGTAATCAAAGTCGTCAACAAATTAAACGTACTCGCCGACGAACGAGCCTTAAGGAGTTCCAGATTTTGAATTTTAGGCGCACAGTTGGGAGAAAGATGGGAAATATCTAAAGTATTCCACTGCTTTAAAAGTTTCCATGCCTGCAAAATCATCTGGTCAACATCCAGCAAAATCAAAGGATTATCACCATAATTAAACTGGGCAAAATGATAAGTCACCTGGGTACTCTGACTAACATCAAAGAACATTTCAGTCGTAATAGCTTGGACAACTTGACTCACCTGCTCCCGCGACACTCGCCCTTGGTCATGCCATTTACGGAGCAAATCGTACTCCCAATGTAATTGGGAAGGTTTGACATTAACCTCAATCAAATCTTTCTGGAGACGCTCACGATCGCCAGCAATTTGAGGCATGTGAGCCGTTAGGTTCCGACGCCAGCAGCGGACAGCATGGGTTCCACCGGAAGCATAGACCAAACGACCAAGATAAAGATAAAAATGCCATTCCCGTGCTAGGGGATTTGTCAATGTTAGACAGCCTGTAAATCTTGGTTTTTTTAAAGTATGAAATAACTTCGTTTGCTTTGATGCATTAAAGTCACGAATGGGAATTTCTGGCGGTACGTTAGGTTGAGTCATATATCTCTATGTCCGCCTCCCTGAATGCTGTGTGGCGAAATCAAGCATCGGCTAATGGCAAGCATTTGAGATAGAAAAAGTTGCATGGAAAGTAGGGGATCTGCGTTTCAATTCGCTTTATTCGACGTGATAATCAATTATAGGTAATATACATTTTCTCAGCGTTCTTTTTTCTCAATGAATATTACAATGGCGATCGCCCAAGAATTAGAAAACTATAGTCGCAACCATCCAGAAGAAGTCCTACTGGTCACGACAATCAACGACGCAGAAGTAGAAGATCAAGTGATGATTTTTAAAGGCTTTTCTAGCTCCCTAATGCAGCCAACGGACTTTAACCCAGATAATCCCATCTTTGCTGCCGATGCTAAATTTGTCAGCCTAGATCGCCTGCAAAGTCCTTACAATCCCAGTGAACCGACTTATCTCGAGCAAAATATGTCATGGGCAGCCATGCAACAGCTACTAGCTGAGTCATAATGACAAACCTTTAGTCAGCAATGGTCATAGCCGCCACCAACTAAACGGATCACTCAAAAATTGACAAAAAAAAGGAGAGCCAATCTTGGGCTCCCCCAATCATCAGGGTGCATCTACTGCAATAAATATAACCCTACAATAGTGGGGGGTCAACCCCCTCACCCCCAAAATCTTAGAAATCAACCATTTAATTTTTTGGCAAGGAGTTGGTTCACGAGCTTGGGATCCGCACGGCCACTGGTTTTTTTCATCATTTGACCCACAAAAAAGCCTTGTAACTTTTTCTTGCCGGCACGGAAAGCTTCCACCTTATCGGGGTTCGCGGTTAGTAATTCGTCGATCATTGCTTCGAGCTCGCCGGTGTCTGAAATCTGGGTTAACCCTTTACTTTCAACAATCTTTTTCGGTGATCCACCCTTTTCCAGCAATTCTGGTAGGATTTCTTTCGCAATTTTGCCGCTAATGGTACCGTCGTTGATCAGGTTTACCAATTCCGCGAGACTTGCTGCGGTTAGGGGTAAATCATTAATGGTTAAATCAATGTTTTTGTTTAGGTGAGCGGCAATGTCTTGGGTTACCCAGTTGGTGACTTGCTTAGGATCTGCGCCAGCAGCTACGGCTGTTTCAAAGTATTCGGCGACATCTCGGTCATCGGTGAGGACGCGGGTGTCGTAGGAGGATAGTCCATATTCGCTGAGGTAACGGGCGCGCTTCTGGGCGGGGGTTTCGGGTAGGGCGGCGGCGATCGCCTCTAGTTGCGCCTTAGAAACTTCCATGGGCGGTAGGTCGGGTTCGGGGAAATAGCGATAATCACTCGCCCCTTCCTTCATGCGCATGCTAAAGGTTTTTTGGCTGGCTTCATCCCAGAGACGGGTTTCTTGGTAGATGGGTTCGCCGGCTTCGACGGCTTTGATTTGTCGCTTAATCTCGAAGTTAATGGCTTTTTCGATGGCGCTAAAGGAGTTCATATTTTTGATCTCGACCTTTGTGCCAAACTTCTCTTGGCCGACGGGACGCACCGAAATATTGACATCACAACGCAAAGACCCTTCTTGCATGTTGCCATTACCGACACCTAGGTAACGGACTAAACGGCGCAATTCTTGGGCATATTCAGCGGCTTCTTTGCCGGAACGTAAATCTGGCTCGGACACAATTTCTAGCAAAGGAATACCTGTCCGGTTAAAGTCCACTTTGGAATAGGTAGAACCCGATAGGCGATCGCTGCCTGCGTGAACCAATTTGCCCGCGTCTTCTTCCATGTGGAGGCGAGTGACCCCAATGGTTTTCTTTACCGGAGTATCGCTGGGTTTATCAACAATTTCAATTTCTAGTTGGCCATGCTCCACAATCGGCAGATCAAACTGGGAAATCTGATAGTTTTTGGGGAGATCTGGATAAAAATATTGTTTCCGGTCAAACTTGCTATAGGGGCTAATCTTCGCCTTTAAGGCCAAACCCATTTTGACGGCAGATTCTAAAACCTTTTTGTTGAGGACAGGCAAAACCCCCGGATAACCTAGGCAGACGGGACAAACATTACTGTTGGGGTCACTGTCAAATTCGGTGGAACAATTACAAAAAATCTTACTTGCAGTATTTAACTGACAATGGGTTTCTAAGCCAATTACCGCTTCATACTCGGTTTTGCTGGATGCAGCTGCCATAGGACTATTGCTAAAGAGACGATACAAATGGATATTACTCTTTATTCTAGCTTTGTGGGAACAGCCTCAACTTTGTGGTGTAAATGCTTTGCATCAATCTTTTTTTACTGCAATTCGGTCTGGGTTAACGCTTGTCTTGGCGGATGTCCCTTGGCCATTCATTTACAATGGTGGGGTTATATTTGTTGGCGATCGCAGTGAATGAGATGGAAATCACATTTTTAGGAACCAGTTCGGGTGTCCCAACTCGGGCGCGGAATGTCTCCAGTGTGGCTCTGCGGTTACCCCAGCGGGCAGAAGCATGGCTATTTGACTGTGGTGAAGGGACGCAACACCAACTGCTCCGTAGCGATCTTCGTTCTTCTCAAATTAGTCGTATCTTCGTCACCCATATGCATGGTGATCATATTTTTGGGTTGATGGGTTTAATTGCCAGCATGGGTCTGGCCGGCAATGCTCAACCGATTTATGTCTATGGCCCTGCGGGTTTGAAGGACTATTTACGAGCCTGTGAACAGTATTCCCACATGCGCATCGGCGATCGCCTGCGCATTCACCAATCACAGCCCGGTGTTGTCTTTGAAGATGACCAGTTTATCGTGCGGTGTCTCCCCCTAAAGCATCGAGTGACCGCCTTTGGGTATCGCGTCGAAGAAAAAGATCGCCCCGGTCGCTTTAATGTCGAAAAGGCTCAAAAACTGGGGATTCCCCCCGGCAAAATTTACGGTGAGCTCAAAAAAGGTAAGGTGGTCACCCTCGATGACGGACGCATTATTAATGGTGCCGAACTGTGTGGCGATCGCGAAGTCGGCCGGAAAATGGTCTATTGCACCGACACCGTTTTCTGTGATGCGGCGGTGGAGTTGTCCCACGATGCAGATGTTTTAATTCACGAGGCCACTTTTGCCCATAAAGACTCGGACATGGCCTTTGACCGGATGCATTCTACTTCTACTATGGCGGCTCAGGTTGCTTTACTTGCCCAAGCGAAAAAACTCATTATGACCCACTTTAGTCCGCGCTATATGCCGGGTAATCCCATCACTCTAGATAATTTACTGGAGGAGGCACGGGCTATTTTTCCAAACACGATTATGGCAAGGGATTTCTTTTCTTACGCCATCAAACGTCGAACAGTATAGAAATTCAGAGGGTGACAATAAAAACTATTGGCGATCGCCCAAACTATCACATAAAAGTAAGAACGCGAATTTTAGACAACTTATCAGCACTAAAACCGGATAACTCAGCCATATCTAACAGGCCTTCCTTCACGAGCTGGGCAAAAATAAAGATCAAACTTTCCGGATGAAAATCATACTTTCCATCTAAATAGTGCCGTCGTGCACTTAAAAAATCATTCAGTTCCCACAGCTCATCGGGACTAGATGCTGCCGCCGCCTGACGCTTCGCCTCTGCCATCATTGACTCTACTTCCCGAGCATAGGCAACCCGAAAAGCCTCGCGGGCGATCGCTTCTTCAGTATGAGACCATGTTGCTTTAGTAGTTGGCATTGTTAAAGTTGGCATCTATTTTTTCCTCAGTAATATAGGCAACACTGCATAGCGTGTTTTGATGAACACCTATATTTTGTTTGCAAATTATAATAAGTTATGTGTGTAAAAACTATTGCTTATTCTCATAAATCGCTAATTGAGGCCGGTATTTTACGAACTTAGGAGGCTTCCATGCACGATTTTTCTGGGATTCAAGCCTTTATTACAATATTGTTAAGAAGTGGCAAATGGGGCAATAAAAACCACGGTTGGCGAGGCGCTTGGTGATGTTCGTGGTGATAAACGCCGAAATGATAGCAACTCACTAATGACCACAGATATTGCAGTGATCGCGGACAAGAGGTCGGCAGCGTGACCATCCGCCCTTGACCATGGGGGAAATACGTCCCAAAAATAAACAGCTGGATCGAGCTTAGAAGCAATGGCAGTAGGTAAAAAATAAAGCCACGCTCGAAGGGTACATCCCACCATAAATTCAAGGCGATCGCCACCCCGATAACACCCAAAAGAAAAATGAGAAACTGCTTTATCAAAAAATAATTTCTCATAAAGTAGCAGTACCAAGCTATCGGATGCGTATGGAGCCCGTCATGAAAATCAGGGTCACCGATTTGCGCCGGATGTTGGTGATGTTTGCGATGATGCTGGCGGCAATGATGATAAGACAAACCCGCATACAAACCAACCGTGAATCTTCCCAGACCATGATTGAGTTGAGGACTACGCCGCACTAGATTTTCATGCATCGCATCGTGGGCAAGGATAAATAAACCTGTATGTAAAAAAGTACGAACAACAACCCACACAGGCATTTGCCACCACACAACAGGAACCAGTAGCACCCAAGCTAAACTCGTAACCCATAAAAAAATCAGGGCGATCGCCAACCCAAGGGCGAGATTTTCAATGAAAGCATCAGTGAAATTTGTGTCGAGCCGCGATGTCACCATAAATTCTCCCAACAAAATCACCACGAAAAAAACGCCCCCATAGGAGACGTTTTCATCTTAAAAACCTAAAAATATTGAACTGACAAAAAATGACAAGCCATATCCAAGGATCAAACCTTACTTACGGACAAGATTAAGGAGCTCTTTCGCAGAAGCTAAAAGATCAACTGCAACAAAGAAAATCTTACCTTCAGGGTTGAGCAAAAAACGCCATGCAATATTCATACCAACATTCGCACCAAACCAAGGAGTCTGACAAGTGCCTGTCACCTTGATCTGGGTATAACCCTCATCCGTCGGCTCTACAACACCTTGCTTCGGCACAAGCTTCAAGTTTTGGCACTCTTCACGGAAAAAGCGAAGAACATTCTCTTTACCAACAATAGGACGTTGAAAAGGAGGCTGTAGCGCACCATCTTCAGCGAACAACTTGATCAATGTGTCGAAATCATTCGCATTAAGATTTTCCATATACTGGACAATCGTAGCGTTATCAACACCGTCAATTGTGACCTTCTCGCGCTCTGCAATCTCTGTGGGAACAACGACAGGCTCAGCTACTCTCTGGTAACCTTCGATTTGGTTCGGATCAAAGCCCATATCTACGACTGCATTACGGAGAATGGTAATTTGTTGACCAGATTCAGCGGCTCTAATTGTGTCGAGAACAGCGGTTGCATTAGCAGACAGACGATAACCAGAAGGAATGGGCGCGACGAAACCCTGTTCCATCCATTCACCAAGGCGATACCAAAAACCGAGCTTAATGTTAGGGGACCAAGTGGCGTAGGTTCGGTTAATCGGTGTGTCGATGCGATTCGCCAGGTCACACATGATTTGTGACTGGTCTTTAAAAGATGACTGCTTAATTTGGAGCAAAGTAGACTCTGCAAACTGCATATTTGCAGCACCAGGAGCAGCAATGGTGATCGATTTACCCATCTCTAGGTAAGCAAACCAAATTAGCGCAAGTTGATCCTCGGCGCTGAGCTGAGAGAAACGAGCACTGGTGGCAGGTACAACGTCAGCAGTGAGCGTACTAGGAAAAATATTGCGTGCTGCATCAATGGTGTAAGACATAAAAATTCACTCCTGTGATACTTGACTTCCTTTGCATGAAGTGTATTCAGAGGCTTGAGTCAACCCCTGTTACATAAATCTTAACACGGTTTAATTTTTATCTAATGATTCTGTGGAAAATGGTAGCGCATTTAGCGGTTTGAGCGGCGATCGCCGGTGGGAGACGTTGATTGTCATGCAAGACTGGCGGGGTTTTTACCGTGATTGCCCCAGACTGATTACAATTTGAAATGTGTTTGATAGGGAGCGATCGCGTTTATGTCTCGAGAGTTGGCTAAATACAAAGATCAGTTAACGGAATTTATTGCGCGGTATCGCCAGAGGGCAGATTTTCTATCGATTCGTTTAGAGCAATCGGAAGGTAGTAGTATTTTGCTCCGCAATAACACCATTGAAACATTGAGTGAAAATACGTCCCTTGGTGGCCAAGTGCGGGTTTGCCACAGGGGAGGCTGGGGATTTGCGGCATTTAATAATCTCGATGATTTGCAGCTTCGCATTGAAGAGGCGATCGCCGCCGCTCGGCTCATTGGCGATGATGAAACGCTTTTGGCCGCTGTTGAGCCCATTGAAGCAGTTTGTCGTTTGCCGCTAACTGGCACTGACCCAAGACAGGTATCTTTACAGCGCAAAAAAGACCTCTGCGATCGCTACAACGAAATGTTAAAGAGTTATGGCGACAAAATTACGAGCACCACAGTGCGTTACGGTGACAGCACCCAAAATATCCTGCTCGCCACCTCAGAAGGAACACTAATTGAGCAATCGTGGGCTGATATGGAAATGCGTTTTGCCGCCGTTGCCAAAAATGGCGATACCGTTCAAACAGGGAGAGAAACCACAGGTTCCCGTAAAGCCTTTGAAGACTTAGAACATTTAGACGACCAAATTATCGGCGCAGCCCAGCGAGCGACAAACTCCCTTACCCTACCGACCGTTAAAGGCGGAACCTATACCGTCGTTATCGATCCGATTTTGACCGGGCTGTTTGTCCATGAAGCCTTTGGGCATTTATCAGAAGCAGATATGGCCTATGAAAATCCAGATCTCCTTGAAACAATGAGCATGGGGCGTAAATTTGGTAGTAAAGACCTACAAATTTTTGATGGCGCTGCCCCCGAAGGCCACCGGGGTAGTTATATATACGACGATGAAGGCGTACCAGCCTCAACAACACAACTCATTAAAAACGGTGAATTAGTGGGACGACTTCATTCCCGCGAAACAGCCGGCAGGCTTGACGAAAAGCCAACGGGTAATGCCCGCTGCTTAAATTATCATTACCCACCGATTGTGCGTATGACAAATACATGGATTGAACGAGGCGACACTCCCCTAGCGGATTTACCAACAGACATTAAAGAAGGCGTTTACGCCAAAAATTGGCTCGGTGGTATGACCAATGGCGAAATGTTTACCTTTAGTGCAGGGGAAGCTTGGATGATCCGTAATGGTGAGCTTGCGGAACCAGTTAAAGATGTCACGCTATCCGGCAATGTGTTTAAAACGCTCAATAATATTGAGGCGATCGCCGACGATTTTTATTGGGACGAATCCGGCGGTTGCGGCAAAGGTGGCCAAAGCGGCTTACCCGTTGGCTGCGGTGGCCCTTCCCTGAGAATTCGTAATGTCATTATTGGCGGCGACGCAGCATGACAGATAGTGACAAATATCAGTCACCAGACATCAAATATCGAAAGACCAAATGTCCCAAGATTATTGATGTCTGAAATCTGGAACCGCATATCTGAAAAATTCCCTTGAAATTCAAAAATTCCTGTGTCACCATGTGAGTGTTCTACCGGATAAAACCTGCCGGAGAATAGGAGGTGATGCCCATGAATGACAGTAGTATGAACATGGGTCTCACAGTTGGAGCATGTCGGCTGTGTGCCGGGGCTGTTCTCTAAATCCCATTGACTTCCCCGTGGAGTGAATGAGAATTGTCGGAGTTCCTTCCGGCAGTCTGATTTCAACTGAAAAGAGACCCTACTAGACCGCCCTCGTTTCGTTATCTTTATTAGGTAACCCTAACGAGGGCGGATAGTTTTTTGAGGTATTTGAGGTATTTTTTATGGCACTACTAAATGAATCCGAAATTCAAAGCAATTTAGCAACTCTTCCCCACTGGCAACGAGAAGGTGACACCATTCAAAAAGTTTATAAATTTAAGAACTTTATTGAGGCGATCGCCTTCGTAAATAAACTCGTTGAGCCATCCGAAACAGCAGGACATCACCCAGACCTCAGCATTTCCTACAACAAAGTAACCGTTAACCTAACGACCCACGATGCCGGTGGCCTGACGAAAAAAGATTTTAGCCTAGCAGAAACTTTTGAAAAACTCTAAACGTCACAATCGATACTTCAGCAAAAAAAATCTTTTGCTAGAGTACACCGACGTTTGATAACTCATTCGTATAGGTAAAAGAGAAATCAAGAAATTCTTGTTTCCTAAAATCCCCATCGCGAATTACATGAGTTATTATCGAAAGTATATGGAATACAAATCAAATAAATAAGATTTATATTCCAATGTGTGAGGAAAAAAAAATGACTACTTTCTGGAAATCTTTATCCATTGCTTCTGCAGCCCTCAGCGTAACCGTCGCTGGCGCAGCTCAAGCAGCTCCCAATAACGAAGTTCTTGATCAAATCAACAGCTACAGCCAAGAAGGCAGTAGTGATATTGCTCAAGTGAACAGCGTTTTCCAACTTCGCGACGTTGCTCCCTCTGACTGGGCTTTCGACGCACTCCGCAACCTCGTTGAAAAATATAACTGTATCGTTGGTTATCCCGATGGTACTTTCCGCGGCAACCGTCCCCTCAGCCGTTACGAATTTGCAGCAGGTCTTAACGCTTGTATGCAACAAATCGAGCGTCTCATCGTGGGTGGTGGTACTGATGTAGATGCAGCAGACATTACTCGCCTTCGTGCTCTTGTTCAAGAGTTTGAAGCTGAACTTGCAACTCTCGGTGCACGCGTTGACGACATCGAAGGTCGCGTTGAGTTCCTCGAAGACAATCAGTTCTCCACAACTACCAAGTTAAACGGTGAAGTTATCTTCGGTCTCAATGACAGTTTTGGTGATACAAACGCTCTTGACGGTAGCGACGACGATACAACGGAAACTATCTTTAACAACCGTGTTCGTTTGACCCTCGAAACTAGCTTCACAGGTAATGACACCCTTATTACTCGTTTGACTGCTGGTAATGCAACGACTCTCGCTCCTGCTGGAAGTGGTGTTGGTACCCAAACTTACGAAGGATTGTCTGACAACAATGTTTCTATTGACTGGTTGGCCTACTACTTCCCCCTCCGACGTGCAAATGCTTACTTAGCTGCGTTTGGTGGTCTCCACAGTGATTACACAAGCACAACTTTCGGCGCTAATGGTCTTGAAGACTTCACTGGTGGTAGTGGTTCTTTGACCTTTAATGCAGCATCTAGCCCTATCTACTTGATCGGTGGTGGTGCAGGTTTAGGTTTGAACTTCCCTGCAGGACCTGTTGACATCTCCCTTGGTTACCTTGCTGATGATCATGCTTCTCCTAGTGCAGGTGATGGCTTATTTAATGGTCAGTATGGTGCTCTTGCTCAGGTTGCCTTTAACCTAGGCTCTCGTGCTGAGTTTGGTGTGACTTATGTGAACAGCTACCAAGAAGGTGGTAGTTCTTTCTTTGATTTTGGTGGTGATGGTGCGCTTGCCGGTACTGTCGGAGCTAACAGCTTAGGAACTTCTGAAGCAAATACTTTTGGTCTTCAGGGTAAGTTCGATATTACGGAGAAAGTTTCTCTGGCGGCTTATGGTCTTTACTCCGATGTAGATCTCGCTGCTGGTGGTGACGAGGAAATTTGGAGCTATGGTGCTGGTGTTTCCATCTCTGACTTTGGTAAAGAAGGCAATGTTCTCGGCTTGTTTGCTGGTGCGCCTCCTTATGTAGGCGGCAACGCTGGCGGCGGTGATGATACTCCTCTTCAAATTGAAGGCTTTTACAAGTATCAACTTAACGACAGTATTTCTATTACTCCCGGCGTAATTTGGTTGAGCAATCCAACTGAAGACGATTCCGTAGAGGATGCGATTATCGGTACTGTTCGCACGACCTTCAAGTTCTAAGATTCTTAGCTAGTCAGATAGCTTAAGTTTCTAAATGAATAGTTTGAAAACCTCGCCCTTGGGTGGGGTTTTCTTTTATTGTGGTTTTATGTGAATTTCGAGGATTAAGGTGTCGTGAAAATCAGTGTATTTGGGGCTGGGCTGATGGGAACACCGATCGCCGACACATTGCAGCAGTCGGGCTATAAAGTTACAGCTTACAATCGAACACCGAGTAAATTAGAAACACTCAAAGATAGTAATATTCAGACCACGACAGACATTAGTGAGGCGATCGCCCAATCACAATATTTATTACTAACTCTCAGTGATGCTAAAGCGATTGAATCAGTATTATTCACCAATTCCCCAAGTTTTACGAACAAAACCATTATTCAAATGGGGACAATTGCTCCCAATGAAAGTCGCGACATTGCTGCAAAAATTCAAGAGCAGGGCGGTTCTTATCTTGAAGCACCCGTATTAGGCAGTATCCCCCAAGCAAAAACTGGGACTCTGTTAGTGATGGCCGGGGGAGACCAAGAAACTTATAAAAATTGTTTGCCACTGCTACAAAAGTTGGGGGAAGAGCCTCGTCTGATTGGCGAAGTGGGCACAGCCGCGGCCTTAAAGCTGGCTTTAAATCAATTAATTGCAAGCTTGACTGCAGGCTTTTCGTTAAGCCTTGGTTTAATTCAAAAAGAAGGTGTCGATGTCGAAAGCTTTATGGCGATTTTGCGAGAAAGTGCGCTATATGCACCGACCTTTGATAAAAAATTGCAGCGTATGGGCGATCGCCAATTTACGAATCCGAACTTTCCCACAAAACACCTACTCAAAGACACAAATCTGTTTCTCCAAGCAGCAGAAGCCGCAGCGTTAAACAGTGAGGGTCTAGTCGGTGTGCGAGATATTATTGCCCAAGCCATTACCAAAAATCTTGCCGATCAAGATTACTCAGCTATTTACAACATTATCAATCCAGAGTAACGAGCTTACCCACAGTGCAATTACGTCCCCTTGCCTTTGCTTCGTATAACGCCTGATCGGCAACCTCTAAAAAATGGGAAATCGTTTGGTGATGTGCCGGTTTTTCAATGGAAGCCACCCCAAGACTCACTGTGACATAGGGCGAAACTTCCGATTTTTCATGGGGTATCTGTAACGAACGCACGCTATTTTGAATTTTGTCGGCAATGATCTCTGCTCCCTGGTAATTTGTTTCTGGTAATAAAACAATAATTTCTTCCCCGCCGTACCGGGCAACTAAATCGGTCGGCCGTCTCACTTGAGCGGCGATCGCCTGAGCCACTTCAAATAAACAATGATCCCCAGCTTGGTGACCATACAGATCATTAAAACGCTTAAAGTAGTCAATATCAGCAAAAATCAACGAAAACGGCGTTTGGTGTCTGAGCATCAATCGCCACTGCCGTTTAAAAACTAAATCAAAGACCCGGCGATTCGCTAATTGCGTTAGGGGATCAATAGCGGCCAAGCGCTGTAGCTGCTCATTGGTTGCTTCCAAACGTTGATATAGCTTGGCTTGGTTTAATAAATGTTTGACCCGCTGCTTTAAAATTGCCCAATTAATCGGCTTAGTAATAAAATCCGTTGCTCCAGCATCAAAGGCTTGGGTCACAGAATGAGGATCTTCTAGCCCCGTAATCATCAAAATAGGCGTGCGACTAATCGTATTAAAAAGTTGGTCTGGCTGGTCTAAATCCTCCGCAAAGAAATAAGCCGAATTAAGAACACTAGCGTCGTTGTGGGAACTCTTTAGGGAGTGATGACGCACAGAAGCATTCGAAACAGTGGGCGTTTTTACTTGCTGTAGCTTCTGGCAAAACTCAATGCCATTCATGACTGGCATCATAAAATCGAGCAGCACAATATCGGGTATGCGTTGCCAAAATAGTTCTAAACCGGCTTCACCATTCGCGGCTTCTACGACTTCGTAACCTTCTTTCTCCATGGCGAAACGAATCAAGCGACGTATGATTGGATCATCATCGACGATGAGGATGAGATGCTTATTTGGCGACAATGGTTGCTCGATAGTCATAGGGTCTCATCAGAATACTTGTAGCGGCAGGGCGATCGCCTCACCATGACATCCCATCCATTGCTCGCGAAAGTACAAAATATTCAATGAGTAGCCAGCCCTACTTTTAACGACACCAAAAACAATCTATTGCGAAAAATCACCTTGCATGGCCATGGTCTTTTTATTTACACCGCCAGAGCTTCAATGTAATTATGCTAAACAGATGAGACTTTGTCTTTCGTATAACTATTCCATATTAAAGGGGGAAATGTGATTTCAGGGCAACGAGGTTTTAATCACGAGTTTATGGGAAAGCATCCCAACCAAGCCGTCAACAAAGTTGCTCTAAAATATCCTTTCTATCTGTAGTGTCAGGAGCAAACTTTGCACTTTCCTTAACCTCAATGAATTGCCCAATTCGCGCCAGGACATTTGAACAGAAGCCCTATTGATCAGAGATACAGCGATCATCTAAATTTTCAGTCACGATCAACTTGAGTCACTCGACGTACATTGAGCGTATCACTAATATTCTTAATTTGATTCATGCTGTAATTTAGTTGCTGGGCATCACGAATATCGATACTCAGGGAAATGATGGCAGGTTTACTTTGACTCGTTTTGACGCTTGCTTTGCGGACATTAATATTTTGGTCGCTGAGACGAGACAAAATATCTTTTAGAACACCAACACGGTCAATAACTTCAATGCTGAGATCGATGGGATAGACAGGGGACTGTTTGTGTTCATGGCTCGGATTCCAATGCACTGGAATGAGGCGATCGCCCTCAAAATTATGGATATTGCTACAACTGCGATGATGAATAGAAATACCCTTATGACTGCGAGTGACAACACCAATAATCGGTTCCCCCGGTAACGGCGAACAGCAGCCAGCCAAACTATAAACAAGACCTTCAATACCTGCAATGGGATACTTATGGCTATCGGAGGTTAGGGTTTTTGATATTTTCGTCGGATTTAGAGAGGCCTCCGCTTCAAGTTGAGGTAGGTTCTCCTCCTCCTGATCCCGCACCATATCCCGCCAGCGATTTACCACATGCTTGAGGGTGACTTCGCCATAACCAAGGGCTGCCAACAAATCTTCCGTTTGCTGATAGTTGCACTTTTCCGCCACCGCTTGCATGGCATCGGATTTTAGGATGCTATCAAAGCCGCTTTTGCCCAATTCTTTTTCTAAAAGGCTGCGACCTCGAGCCAGATTTTCGTCGCGGTGGCATCGCTTAAACCATTGGCGGATACGGTTTTTAGCACTGGGAGTCACGACATAATTTACCCAATCAAGGCTGGGATGGGCATTTTTCTGGGTAATAATTTCGACAATATCGCCATTTTGGAGCTTGGTATCGAGCACACTCCAACGTCCATTAATCCGGGCTCCTTTCATATGATGGCCCACTTCTGTGTGGATACGGTAGGCAAAATCAATGGAGGTGGCTCCCTTAGCTAGAGCGATAACATCGCCATCAGGGGTAAAGACATAGACATCATCTTCAAACAAATTGTCTTTGAGGTTATCAATATATTCTTCAGCATCCTTGAGGTCACTTTGCCATTCCAATAGCTGCCGTAACCACGTAAATTTTTCATCTGTGGAAGAAATGGTGGCTCCCGAATGGCCGACTTCTTTGTATTTCCAGTGGGCTGCAATTCCGTATTCAGCGATGTGGTGCATTTCCATCGTCCGAATTTGCACTTCTAGGGGACGACCGTTCAGACCAACAACGGTTGTGTGGAGCGACTGGTAACGGTTTGGTTTTGGGAGGCCAATATAGTCTTTAAAGCGACCGGGGATGGGTTTAAAGGCATCATGAATGACGGCTAGGGCACGGTAACATTCATCATTACTTTCGACAATTATTCGAATACCGGCCACGTCAAAAATTTCGTCAAATTCTTTATGTTGTCGCTGCATTTTGTTGTAAATGCTGTAGAGATGCTTGGGGCGGCCTTTAATTTCCCAGACGTGGAGGTTGAGTTTGTGGAGGCGATCGCGCACCAGTTCAATGGCATCATTTACCCTTGCTTCCCGCTCGGTACGTTTTTCGGAGATGTGCTCTTGCATCGCCCGATAGGCATCCATTTCCAGATATTTAAAACAAAGATCTTCTAGTTCCCATTTAAAGCGCCAAATCCCTAAACGGTTAGCGAGGGGGGCGAAAATTTCTCTTGTTTCTAGGGCAATACGTCGTTGTTTGTCGGGGCGCAAATGTTCTAGGGTGCGCATGTTGTGGAGGCGATCGGCTAGTTTGACAACGATGACTCGAATATCCTCTGCCATCGACAAAAACATTCGTCGGAAATTTTCGGCCTGTCGCTCGGTTTTACTGGAAAATTTAAATTTGGTGAGCTTGGTGACCCCCTCAACTAGCTGCCGCACTTCCTCGCCAAAATGTTCTTCAATTTCTTCGGGTGTTACATCGGTATCTTCGACGACATCATGTAAGAAACCCGCAGCAATCATGGCACTATTGCCCCCCAGATCTCGCAATAGGCCAGCGACGGCGACGGGATGCTCAATGTAGGGTTTACCTGATTTGCGCTTTTGCCCTTCGTGGAGTGTATGGGCAAACCGAAAGGCCTTGCTAATTAGTTGGCGATCGCCCAAGGAGACTTCCGTCTCATCGACCCCATAAAGATAATCTTTAAGCCATGCAGGGAGAGGAATATCGAATTTTTCAGGAGCAGAAAGAGAAGAAACAGCCATAGCAAAAGATGAGGTAGAAACAAAGACAATGATTAAGAAACGGAAGATTCAGAGAACCTCAGAGAACTAAGACGATCCGCAGAAGTAAAGCATAAACTTTAGTTTTTCAGGTCTAAAGATATTGAGAAAAAATCAAAAGTCAAAAATCAAGCAAGCGGGCAATCAGGGAACAATACCTTCAAAGAAAGTTGTCGAAAGATCGCACGTTACGATGATTTTACTTATCCTAATTGTTGCTTAAAACCCTTTTTTCGGACAGAAAAGTTATTTCATCATTAAATTTACAGTTACTCCGCCAAGCCTAACCATCCATTCTCCGCCCAAAACCTCTACATCGGACAATCCTAACGTCACTACTACTAAGTCAGTACAACGAGATAGTAACCCGCCACCTCAAAACAACAGCACCTCATTGACTCATGATTTAACCTGAATTTTGCTTAAGAATGTTCAAAATACGAAGCAGCGAAGGAGAGAGTCAGTGACAGGGAGAGTTTTTACACAAACAATCACAAGCATCAAAAAAATGCGAACTTCAAGTGATTTTCCGTGTCTCTTTTTCCCCATGTTCCCCTTTCCCTAAGGAATTCAGATTGAATTCTTAACCCGAACTGACGTTGATTTAGCCTTAGGTGATGCGTTTCTTACATGAAGCTTGTAGAACAACCATAAAAAACCTGAATGACTGTAGTTTCCTATACAAAAGTTTATGTGCAAAAAAACGAATCTTTAGGTGTAATTCCTTAGTACCGCAATAGTCAGTCATAAACAGACATAAGCGAAAGCTTTAGGAAGTCTTTACATCGTCATTATGTTGACCCATGCCCTTCATCAGTATGGAACACGAAAATGATGATTGCTCCTCTTCAATACCAAGCTGATTAACCACCAATGAATCAATTTTCGCGACGCAAGTTTATCGTAACGGCTGCCAGTGCGGCGATTGGAACAACAATCCTCCATGGGTGCGGCAGTTCCGAAACCCCGGACACCGCGACCACAACAACCACTTCACCCCTTGTCGCTGGTGATAATGCCCCAGAAACCACCACCGCAACATTGGGCTTTATTGCTTTAACAGACTCTGCCCCCCTAATTATTGCCAAAGAAAAAGGCTTTTATGCTAAATACGGGATGCCAGATGTCATCGTCAAAAAAGAAGCCTCTTGGGCGACTACCCGCGACAATATTGTTCTAGGTTCCGAGAATGGTGGTATTGATGGTGCTCACATCCTGACCCCCATGCCTTACCTCATTAGTTTGGGCACAGTGACCGATGGTAAGCCCACGCCGATGTACATCTTGGCTCGCTTGAATGTGAACGGTCAGGGCATCATGCTCGGTAACAATTACAAAGATCTCAAGGTTGGTTTAGATACAGCACCGCTGAAGGAAGCCTTTGCTCAGGTAGATGGCCCCAAAGTCGCCATGACATTCCCCGGTGGAACCCATGATCTGTGGATTCGTTATTGGTTAGCCGCTGGTGGTTTAGAGCCAGAAAAAGATTTTTCAACCATTGTGGTTCCTCCGGCGCAGATGGTCGCCAACGTCAAAGTAAATGCCATGGAATCTTTCTGTGTGGGTGAGCCCTGGCCGCTGCAAACTGTGAACCAAGAGGTCGGTTATCAGGCGATTACGACGGGTGAACTTTGGAAAGATCACCCAGAGAAGGCGTTTGGTATGCGTAAGGAATGGGTAGACAAGCATCCGAAAGCAACGAAGGCGTTATTGATGGCTGTGTTGGAAGCGCAGCAATGGTGTGAGCAGCCTGAGAACAAAGATGAGATGTGTGAAATTGTCGCCAAGCGGGAGTGGTTCAAGGTTCCTTTTGAGGACATTATTGATCGCTCTAAGGGAACGTATGATTTTGGTAATGGCGAGCCGCCGTTTGAAGACACCGATCTGATGCAGAAATATTGGGCTGATTTTGCGTCCTATCCTTTCAAAAGCCATGATCAGTGGTTCTTAACGGAGAATATTCGTTGGGGTTATCTCCCGGCGAGTACGGATGTGAACAAGATCGTGGATGAGGTCAACCGCGAGGATCTATGGCGTGAGGCGGCGGCGGCGATTGGTGTGCCTGAGGCTGAGATTCCGACCAGTACTTCCCGTGGGGTTGAGACGTTTTTTGATGGTGTGGAATTTGATCCAGAAAATCCCCAGGCTTATCTAGATAGCCTAACTCTGAAGGCGATTAAGGCTTAATTTTACTGGGATCTGTAATCTTCCCCTGGGTATTCGGGGGAGGGTCTTTTTCCTTGTGCTTCGTATTATTTGTTGTTATTTCGGATTTGCATTATGGCTAGCTCTGCTACTGAGATTCGTCCCCGTCGTAAAAAGAATCCTCTCCGCTTTCTCTATGCGCCTAGGGTGATTCGTCCCCTTGTGGCGATCGCCGTATTATTGGTGATTTGGCAGATTGTTTGTGCGGGGCCGGATTCTAATTTACCCAGTCCAGTACAAGTATTTCAGGATACGAAGGACTTAATTTTTGATCCTTTCTTTGATGATGGCGGAACCAATAAAGGCTTAGGTTTGCAGATTTTAGCAAGCTTGACCCGTGTCGCCATTGGTTTTACTGGAGCCTCTGTGGTGGGCATTGGTTTAGGTATTTTAATCGGCACAAATAAGTTAGTTTATGATGCCCTTGATCCTGTATTTCAAGTATTAAGAACGATTCCGCCTTTGGCTTGGTTGCCCATTGCCCTAGCTTCGTTTCAGCAGGCAGAACCTTCCGCGATTTTTGTTATTTTCATTACGGCAATTTGGCCCATTGTGATTAATACAACGGTGGGTGTACAGCAAATTCCCCAAGACTATCAGAATGTTTCGCGGGTTTTAAGGCTATCGAAGGTGGAGTATTTCTTTAATATTCTTTTCCCTGCTGCTGTGCCTTATATTTTCACTGGTTTGCGTATCGGCATTGGCCTTTCTTGGTTGGCAATTGTTGCTGCGGAAATGTTAATTGGTGGTGTGGGAATTGGCTTCTTTATTTGGGATGCTTACAACAGTTCTTTGATGAGTGAAATTATTCTTGCTCTAATTTATGTCGGGATTGTGGGTTTGTTATTGGATCGCTTTATGGCATTTCTTGAAAAGGTTGTGGTTCCGGGAGAACACAAGTAAAGCTAGTTTTAATCGAGTTAATTAATGGACATTTTATACATAGCTGCAATGTTCATTAGGTTAACTATTTTATTACCACGTCCATCCGTTCTACTCATTGGTGATTGAATTATGTCGAGTAAATTTTTGAATTTTATTGAAGTTGACCACGTTGATAAAATTTTTCCGCTCCCCGGTGGCGATCGCTATATTGCGCTGAAAAATATTGAACTAAAAATCAAAAAGGGAGAGTTTATCTCGTTAATCGGTCACTCTGGCTGTGGTAAATCGACGCTCCTCAATATGATCTCTGGTTTGGATCGCCCGACTTTTGGTGGGGTGGTCGTGGAAGGTAAGGAGGTGGATGGGCCGGGGCCGGATCGGATGGTGGTGTTTCAAAATTATTCGCTGTTGCCTTGGTTAACGGTGCGCCAAAATATTGGTCTGGCGGTAAATCGTGTCCTCGAGCATCTGCCGAAGGGGGAACGTCAGCAGGTTGTTGATGAGCATATTGAATTGGTGGGTCTCAAGCGGGCAGCGAATCGGCGACCGGGGGAACTGTCTGGGGGAATGAAGCAACGGGTGGCGATCGCCCGCGCTTTAGCCATTCAACCGAAAGTATTGTTGTTAGATGAACCCTTTGGGGCGTTAGACGCGCTGACAAGGGGGAATCTTCAGGAAAAATTGCTAGAAATCGTCCAAGAAAAGCACATTACCTGTGTGATGGTCACCCATGATGTGGATGAAGCCCTATTACTCTCGGATCGGGTGGTCATGCTCACGACGGGACCAGAAGCCCACATTGGTCGCATCCTTGAAGTGCCGATTGATCATCCCCGCGAACGTTTAGAGGTGGTCAATCATCCTGAATATTACAATCTGCGCCATGAAATTGTGTACTTCCTCAACCAGCAGAAACGGGTGAGAAAGGGGGTCGGGCAGATTAGCCATGGGCCGGAAGTGGTGAATCAACCGGAAAAGGCGACGATCAATGTGGGTCTATTGCCGCTGAATGATAGTGCGCCCTTTATCGTGGCTCAGGAATTGGGTCTGTTTAAAAAGCATGGTTTAGAAAAGGTCAACCTCGTTAAAGAATCTAGTTGGCAGGCGATCGCCGATGGCGTGACGACCGGAGAACTCGACGCAGCCCAGATGGTGGCAGGCATGCCCATTGCCCTGACCGTCGGGTTGCATAATAAAGCCTCCATTCCCATGGTGAGTGCAATGGTTCTCAGCCGTAACGGTAACGCCATTACCCTGAGCAAAGAATTTCTAGACGCAGGAATCAAAACACCGCAGGATCTGAAAGAACATCTGCAAAATACGCCGGATCGTATCCTCACTTTTGGCGTTGTGTATCCCGCCTCCATGGAGAATTTACTCCTCCGTTACTGGTTGGCATCCGGTGGCATTGACCCCGACCAAGATGTCACCCTCACGATCCTATCCCCAGAAGAAATGGTGGACAATCTGCGTTCCGGGGCGATCGATGGGTTCTGCGTTGGCGATCCTTGGAATTCCCAAGCGGTGGCAGCCGGTTTAGGATATGTGATTGCCACAGATCTCGATATTTGGGCTGGTCATCCAGAGAAGGTCTTGGGGGCACGGGAAGATTGGGTTGCCAAAAATCCCAAGACCCACATTGCCCTAGTCAAAGCGTTACTAGAAGCCTGTGAATATTGCGACGATCGCCGTAATCGCACCGAAATTACAAAAATATTGGGTAGCTCGATCCTGAGCATTGACCCGGCGTTTTCTCAGGCTGGTTTTGCCGATGTTTTTGATTATGGTGATGGTCAGACCCCGGCGATGTTGCCCCGTTTCCACCAGTTTCACAATGAGCAGGCTAATTGTCCCGCACGGGGTGAAGGGCTCTGGATTTTGACCCAATTGGCGCGGTGGGGCTATATGCCATTCCCGAAAAATTGGCTCGAAATTACCGAGCGGGTGCGTCGCCCCGATCTCTTTGGGGAGGCTTGCCGTCAATTGGGTTGGCCGGACATTGAAGGCGATCGCCAAACTTTTAAGCTGATGGATGGCATGGTTTTTACCCCCAATGATCCCGTTAGCTACATCAAACGGTTTAGTATTCACCGCGAACTTACTGTCAGTGAGATTCAACTTCAGGAAACCATCGCTAATGTCTAACACTTGACCCAAAATTTATCGGAATCGAAATTTTCCTAATTTAGTCCATTCGCCCACCCGTGAACAATTATGATGACTGCACCCGAAACGTCCCTCGATCAAAAGACAACGACTGCTTTTCTGGAACTCAAAGATATCACCAAGGTTTACCCCACCAAAAAAGGTCCCCTGACCGTTTTAGACGGTGTCAATCTAACCGTTAATGAAGGTGAGTTCATCTGCATCATTGGTCACTCCGGTTGTGGTAAATCCACGATGCTGAATATGGTCTCCGGCTTTAATCAGCCGACCTCTGGCACAGTAACGCTCCACGGCAACCCGATTACGACACCGGGACCCGACCGGATGATGGTGTTTCAAAATTATTGTTTGTTGCCCTGGAAAAATGCCCATGACAACGTTGCCCTAGCCGTGAATACGGTCTGCAAAGATCAGCCGAAGTCAGAACGGGAAGCCACTATTCAGAAATATATGGAAATGGTGGGTTTAACGGAGGCCGGCAATAAAAAGCCCCACCAAATTTCCGGTGGTATGAAGCAACGGGTGGCGATCGCCCGCGCCCTCTCCATTCACCCCGAAGTGCTGATTCTCGATGAACCTTTTGGGGCATTGGATGCCATCACCAAAGAAGAATTACAAGACGAATTGTTAGAGATTTGGCGCGCCAATAAAATCACCGTTTTGATGATTACCCATGACATCGATGAGGCATTATTCCTCGCTGATCGCATTGTGATGATGACCAATGGCCCCAGTGCAAAAATTGGCGAAATTATGGAAGTGCCCTTTGAGCGCCCCCGCAATCGTAACGAGATGACGGATAGTCCCAAATACGTAGAATTGCGAAATTATGCCCTTGATTATCTCTTCCATCGTTATGCCCACGATGAGGATGATGATTTTGAAGATGAGCCGACTCCAAACCCCATGTTAAAAGTTGCGGGCATTGTCGGCGGTGTGGCGATCGCCGCATTAATCGGTTGGGGCATTTTTCAGGCGATCGCCCCCAAAAAAGACGCACCTGCTCCGACATCAATGAATTCCCAACTTTGTACATCAGGTTCCTGTTGGTCGCCAGAATTAAGTTAACGTTAATTATGGATAAAAATTTAGCCGAAATTCTTTATAGAAAGAAAGATACAGAGAGCAAGAGACATGGAGAATCAATGACCATTCGCATTCTTTGACACCTAGGATTATTTGCATAAAAACATCTCCCGATCTTTCACTCTCCGGTTCGCCGCGTCGTATTTGTAAACATTCTTAAGCAAATACTTAGGTTAGATTAGACCAGCGTTCTCGGTGCAGACAATCAAGTTTAAACGATCAAAGCGATCGCGATGACAGGGTGTGTTAGTCGACTGACGCACCTTTTTGTTATGTTTATCGATGTTTAGTCGATCAAGGCAGAGTTCTGAGGGGATCGAAGCGATACGAGAGTTTATGTCTACCACTTTACTAATCCAGTCCTATACTCATTTGCAAAATTACTTACAGCAACTGGCTTTACGCTTAGGACAAGGAGAGATTAATGCCAGTCAGGCGATCGCCATGGGTCAAGAATTAGCACGATGCTGGCAAACCCAATTAGCAACATCAACAGGAGAAAACCTCGCCCCCACCATCTTTTCCCAATGGCGATCGCTCCACACAGAGATCCACCGTGAATTAAGATTGCTTAGCATGGATTTGATGTTTCTAGGCAGCAGTCGTTCAGCCCAAACCCAAGCGGCCAAACAAAAAATAGCCGGCGATCGCCTCCAGAAAATCCTGCAATATTGCAGCCAAATCCAACAAATTATTTGCCCGGACGATCCACACACACCGGCAACGTAAAGTGAAATTCACTCCCCTGACCTAGCGTACTATCCACCCAAATACGGCCATGATGAGCCTGAATAATCCGGCGACAAACCGCTAAACCCAGACCATACCCCTCCTTCATAGAGTCACGCTTGAGACGAAAATGCCCCTCAAAAATCTTTTCCTGCTCATCCTCAGGAATACCATGACCATGGTCAACAATGCTCATTTGCACCTTCTGGAGCGTCCGGTGGAGACCCACCAATCTCACCTCACCATTGACCGAACTGTACTTAATCGCATTATCCAAAAGATTAACAAGCACTTGCCGCAACAACTCAGCATCACCATACACCTCAGGCAAATCAGAAGGCATATCCACCGTCAGCTTAATCGACCGACGCTGAAAACGACTATTCATCTGGAGCAAAACATCCTGACACAAATCATTTAAATCCATGCGACGGGGCTTAATATCCAACTTTGTCGACAATTGCCGAGACTCATCTAGAAGTTCCGTGATCATCCGGTTCATAATTTGCAACTGATTTTTCGCCTGTTGGTACAGCTGCTGTTTTAAATCACTCGTTTTATCCGTTTCCGGACGTTGCGCAATAATTTCGAGCGTTTCAAGGGCGATCGACGTTCCCGTCAAAGGACTCCGCAAATCATGGGCAAGCATCGCCAAAATTTGATCCTTAAACTCTATCTGTTTCGCCAACTCCTCCTTTTCACGCTGCAACTGGAAGATTTCATCCGACAGCCGCATCACATCCGCCGAATGAGAACGCCGTTCCGCATCCAATTCCTTACGTGCAGCTTGATCATTAAGACTACCAAACTCACCATAATGTTGTTTTAAGCCCTCTAAAGTATCTTGCCATTGTCCCCACCACCGTTGCAGATCCGGCAAAATACTACTACCAGCAAATACCTGCATAGGTTTTGGAAAAACTTTAACCAAAGACGGTGTCGCCACCAAACGGTACAGCTCCACCAGCTGGGGCTGCTCCTTAATGTCAACAATCTCTAACGAAAAATCATAATCATTACCCAACGTTGCCAGATAATCCTGCACCTGCTTAATATCAGCACGATGGGAAATACGATCATCAGTAAATAGCAATAGTTGCAGCTGGGGCACTACCGAAGCCGCTTGAGACTCATTAACTTCAAAATGCTTTTCAGAAGACACAGGCTTTCGACGCAGAATAAACGAGCCTCATCAAAAAAATATTCAGCAGCGTATCCCCACTAAAATTTCCGAAGAAATGGCAAATTAATCCCATTGCCCGCGAGACAGTACTGAATAATAACAATTGTAATCTCTCGAAGGTACTTTCAGCCAAGAGAAGCGCTCCCTCAGACTTTAGCAAGATGCGAGAGAACAACCAAATCGTTTTAAAATCTTAAAATGACTTTACCAAGTACCTGATCCCGACAGACGCTAATGGTCTAGTCAAACAATCTAAATCGTTACCTAGCGACATTCTTAAGGAAGGAATACCACTATGGCTTTAGGCTACGTTGCCCTTGTTCTCCATGCCCACCTGCCCTTTGTCCGTCACCCCGAAAGTGATTTTGTCCTCGAAGAAGAATGGTTATTTGAAGCGATTACAGAGACCTATATTCCTTTGCTCCACGTTTTTGAAGGTCTAAAGCGCGACGGGATCGATTTTAAAATCACCATGAGTATGACACCGCCGTTGGTGGCGATGCTTCGAGATCCACTCCTTCAGGATCGCTATGATGCCCACATGGCATTATTGATGGAGCTGGTAGAAAAGGAAATTGTCCATAATAAATACAATGGTCATATCAAGTATCTCGCTGAGTACTACCACAAAGAATTTAGTGCCATCCTGAGTACTTGGGAGCGCTATGACCGTGACCTTGTTAAAGCATTTAAGCAATTTCAAGATACCAATAACCTTGAAATTATTACCTGTGGTGCCACCCATGGTTACTTGCCATTAATGAAAATGTATCCTCAAGCAGTTTGGGCACAGCTCCAGGTTGCCTGTGAAAGCTATGAGGAAAATTTTGGTCGTCCGCCTAAGGGAATTTGGCTGCCGGAATGTGCTTATTATGAGGGTTTAGAGCGCATGCTAGCTGATGCTGGTTTACGCTATTTTCTGACGGATGGCCATGGCATTCTCTATGCGCGTCCTCGCCCTCGCTATGGTAATTATGCGCCGATCTTTACGGAAACTGGTGTGGCGGCTTTCGGTCGGGATCACGAATCGTCCCAACAGGTATGGTCTTCTAAGGTTGGTTATCCGGGTGATGTTTGCTATCGGGAATTTTATAAAGACTTGGGCTGGGAAGCGGATTATGAGTACATTAAGCCTTACATTATGCCCAACGGCCAGCGCAAAAATACAGGTGTGAAATATCACAGGATCACAAGTCGTGATGGTGGTTCGGGGGAAAAGGCGCTATATGATCCCTATTGGGCGAAGGAAAAGGCTGCTGAGCATGCTGGCAACTTTATGTATAACCGCCAAAATCAAGTGGGTCGTCTTAATAAAATGATGGGTCGCCATCCGCTTGTTGTGTCGCCCTATGATGCTGAGCTATTTGGTCACTGGTGGTATGAGGGACCATGGTTTATTGATTATTTCTTCCGTAAGTCTTGGTATGACCAAGATATTTATGATCTGACGCATTTGGCTGATTATTTGAGGATGGAACCGACTCAGCAGGTGGCGGTGCCATCTCAATCGAGCTGGGGTTATAAGGGATTCCATGAATATTGGCTAAATCATACGAATGCGTGGGTTTATCCTTATTTGCATAAGGCGGCAGAGCGTATGATCGAGTTGTCGACTCGGGAACCTGAGGATGAGCTGGAAGAACGGGCTTTAAATCAGGCGGCAAGGGAGTTGCTTTTGGCTCAATCTTCTGATTGGGCATTTATTATGCGTACTGGCACGATGGTTCCCTATGCTGAGCGACGAACGAAGAGCCATGTGTTGCGTCTTGAAAAAATTTATGAGGATGTGAAGATCGGCAAGATTGATTCGGGTTGGTTGGAGAAGGTGGAAAAGATGGATAATATTTTCCCGAATATTGACTACCGTGTTTATCGTCCGCTCTAGGGTTTGAAGGGTGTCAATGCTTGCTGAAGGGCGTTTTTTGAAACGGCTATGGGGTTTCTGTGGTTTCGCCGGGATTAATGGTTGCTTGATCATGGATGTGTAGCGGAGGCGATCGCCTATGGTGACGAAGTTTTTGCTTTTTTTGTTATTGATCCGTGGTTTTGCTGGAATATAAGGTTAATGGCATTGTGGGTGGGATTCTTGTTTGAATTGCGCTTCGGCTTGATGATAGTCTGCGAGTCTGTGGCAGTTGTTTATATTTGTTTGAAGGCGAATCTTTTGCGGTCATGTGGCCGTTGATTCGCTTTTTTGTTGGGCAAAATTTCATGTCAGAACTTTTATTGATAGTCAAAGCCCATAGGTTTAGGGCTAAAAAATTGGGGATTTATGAAATTCTAGCGAAGTAAACAAAACCTTTTAAACAATGCCTGATGCTTGAGCTCCAAGGCTTTGGTACTAATCTTGTCAACTTTGGCTAACCTGAGTTCGGTTTAAGAAACGTGAGTTTTGCTTAAGCATGCTCGGAAGTACGACGCGGTGAATGGGAGAG